>CBFHYE010000150.1:0-52441 GCA_965659985.1 Roseivirga sp.
ATTTATACTTCAGTCATCTGTATTATGGGCATCACTGCGTTTGGCAGAATAAA
This sequence comes from Roseivirga sp., assembly GCA_965659985.1. Classification (GTDB taxonomy): domain Bacteria; phylum Bacteroidota; class Bacteroidia; order Cytophagales; family Cyclobacteriaceae; genus Roseivirga. The sequence goes on from CBFHYE010000150.1 coordinate 54, forward strand.
TAGAACGGGCAATTTAGATTACCGATTTGTAGTTGGTGGTGCGGGTCTTTTTATTGTCAGCGATACCTTACTCGCTTTTAATAAATTCAATGCACCGATTGGGAGTGCTGGTCTTTGGGTCATGCTGACCTATCTCATAGGTCAGTTCTTACTGATTGAGGGATATAAAAGATTCATACTTGATCTTAAAAAATAAAGGGTAGAGGGCAAAGTATTCCTAAGCACCCCCTCTACGCTCGAAATCCAGAAATTTCACTTCTAATTGATTCTCCTGACTTTTCCACTTCCAGAAATACTTGAGTTCACTCCCGTTGGATCTCCACTGTAGTATACGCTACCACTGCCAGAAATACGCACATCTAGTTCTCCGTAAACGGTGATCGAGCCTCTTCCCGAACCCGAGATTCTCACCTCAAAATCATCAAGACGTAAGTTCTCAGCTAACAGTTTGCCAGATCCACTGATGGATAGACGTCCTGAGGTCGCAGAACCACTCAGCTCTATATTACCACTGCCAGAAATCCCCGTATCAACTGTTCTTGAATCAAGCTCCATTTCGATATCGCCAGAACCAGAAACACGCGCTCTGAAGTCATTCGTTTTAATCGCGTTTTGTCCAACTATATCTCCAGAACCACTTACCGTAACGCTCTTTAATTCCTTTACTGTGACATACACGTCTAGTCGCACATTACTAGAATTCCAAAATGACCATCGAGATCTTCTGCTGCTTTCTATAGTAAGTTCCCCTCCGCGTACTTCTACATTCACTTCTTCTATATCGTCTTGATCTCCCTCAAGAATCACTTCGTTTTTATCGCCTTGCGTAATGTATACCGTTCCACCAATCTTCATGGTTACTTCGTCAAAATCACCCACACTGATCGTCTCTCTTCTTTGCGCCAAAAGCAAAGAACTCGTCAACGCCAGTACTAGTAGAATATAAAATCTTCTCATATCTCTAAATTATACACTTGAAAGACATCAATTGTTCGCTTTAGTTGCATCGGTCAGCGTCATTTTCTGCTTTTCTTTTGTCAATTTCCAAAACCTGAAATACAATGCCAAGGCTGCCGCAGTTAAACCGATCAACAATCCATACCATATGCCCTCTGGTCCAAATCCAAAGGTAAACCCGAGTAAATAACTACATGGAATCGCTAATGCCCAATAGGCTGCTAAAGTGATGTATGTAGGGATTTTCACGTCAGACATTCCCCTTAGGGCACCCAATCCTACTACTTGAATTCCGTCTGAAAGTTGGAACCCACCTGCGACAATGATCAGAGAAGCGGCAATACTTATTACCTCCTGGTCTTTGATATAAAGTGTTGGAAAGAAATTACTAAATAGAACAAAGAATAAGGTACAGCTCGCCATAAAGATCAATACCATAATAAAACTGGTCGAACCAACCTTTTTTAGATTCAGCCAATCTTGGGCACCGATCTGATTCCCAACCCTCACGGTAGAAGCTGCCGATATGCCCGAAGCCATCATATAGCTCAATGAAACCAAACTGAGTGCAATCTGATGTGCTGCAAGAGGAATCGTACCCAACCAACCCATCATGATGGCAGCCATGGAAAATGCGCCAACCTCAAAAACGAATTGAATACCGCTTGGTACACCAATTTTAAGCATGGGCTTAAAAAGGTCGAAACGGGCTTTTAATAATTGAAATCCTTCGCGGTACTTGATAAGCTTTTCATACCGCCAAACGAATATAGCCAGCATTATGGCCATAATGATCCTCGAGATCAAGGTAGCCCAGCCTGCTCCGTTCAATCCCAACTCAGGAAACCCAAGTTTGCCGTATATCAGTAAATAATTAAAAATGACGTTGACCAAATTGGCAAAAATGGTAATGAACATCATGGGTTTCGTGATTGACTTTCCTTCAGCAAACTGTCGAAAGCCCTGAAAGAACATGAAGGGAATCAATGAAGAAGAGATGATTAAATAGTAAGGTTTACCCTGTAGAATCACATCAGGTGGCTGTCCCATCAAAGGAAAAAATTGGGCGACAAGAATTAAACCTAAAAAAAGCAAAATCCCGGTTCCGCCACATAAAATTATACCATGCCTTAATACACGAACGATCATTACATCATCGCTTTTACCATCTGCTTGAGCGACCAATGGTGTAATTCCATAAGAGAGCCCAATACCATACATCATAAATATGACCATGGTACTATTGGCAAAGGAAGATGCGGCTAAGGCAGTAGCGCCCAGCTGACCAACCATTATACTATCGACAATACCTACGAGTATGTGTCCAAGCTGACTAAGCATTACTGGGTAGGCCAAATTCAAGGTCTTCTTGAAGTGATATGAATAGCTCAACTCACTATTCATTTTCTTCGAGAATACGGGCATATTTAAGAATACCAGCAACAGTTAAGCTATCTGTGATCTTTCCCTCCATAACCCATGCCAAGGCTTCTGAAAAAGGTAGTTTTTTGATGACAATTTCTTCAGTTTCGTCAAAATCTGGAGCACCTAGGGTCAATTCGGTTGCTAAAAAAATTGTACCTACCTCATCAGTCACAGAGTTAGAAGTATGCACTTTAGCCAAGTGTTCAAGCTTCTGTGCTTCTAAGCCTGTTTCTTCTTTCAACTCACGCAAGGCGCCCTCTTCAGTAGATTCCTCAAAAGGAACTCCTCCCATTGGCAACTCCCAGCTATATTCGTCAAGTGTATACCGGTACTGACCGACCAACCAGGTATTCATGTCTTGATCAATTGGTAATATGGCTATGGCCTTATTTTTAAAAGAAACCTTTCCATATATGCCCTTTCCACCCGAAGGATTGACGACCTGAAATTCATCTAATCGCATCCACTCGTTTTCATATATCTTTTCTCCACTTAGGGTCTTCCAAGGATTTTCATTCGATGACATGCCCAAAATTAGCTAAAGGTTTTATAGTAAGCTTATCACTTCTTATGTTTATCAAATGCTTGAAAAGGATTTTGGATCTGGCAAAATTGAAGCCGGTTGCGATGAAGCAGGAAGAGGACCTCTTGCTGGTCCAGTAGTTGCCTCTGCCGTCATTTTGCCAAAAGATTATGCACATCCTCTGCTCAATGATTCTAAAAAACTAAGTCAAAAGAAACTTGACTTACTTGAAATTGAGATCAAGAAAAAGGCACTGGCTTGGAAAGTGATCGAAGTAAGCCCCGAAGAAATTGACGAGGTTAATATTTTGAACGCTTCTTTTCTAGCGATGCACAGGGCCATTGATGGTTTAGGAACAAAACCTGAACTGCTTTTGATTGATGGAAATCGCTTCCCAAAATACCTTGAAACGCCTCATGAATGTATTGTAAAAGGAGACGGCAAATACATGAGTATTGCTGCGGCATCCATTCTTGCAAAAACACATAGAGACCGTATGATGCGGACTGCAGCCCAACAATACCCTGGATATGGTTGGGAAACCAACTTTGGCTATCCTACTAAAAAACATAGGGAAGCGATACGAAATTTAGGTATCACTCCCCTACATAGAAAGTCATTCAGGCTTTTGCCTGAGCAAATGGAACTCTTCTAATGCTTAATGCTGCTGGTAAACCTTAGCAACGATTCTCCAACCACTTTCGAACTTAAGCAGGCTTAAATAATCAGTATAGACGTGCTTGCCTTGATTATGTAGTTCTACCTTAACCTGAGCAGCATGACCTGTAACATCAACCATAGCAAACTTGTGCTCCCATTTATTCTTTGGATCATTCACATCATAGCCATCTGCCTTCCTTTTCGCGACACCATCAGCCCATACCTTGATAGGATACTTAGTGATCTTTTCACCTTGTGGAGAATAGATCGCAAAATCCTCGTGAAAACCAGCACGCATAGCTTCTGCATTGAGCTCATTGAAAGCCCCATGCACATAGGCTTTTAATACCAGTTCTTTTACATCTGCTTCTTCTTTCGTTTCGGAAGGCATAATAAAAGACATAGAAATGGCAGCGATCAACATGACCGACAAAAAGAGTATAGTGACCTTTTTCATAATATTAGATTTGGTTATGTACTTCAACTGGAAAAACAGTAAGAGGTTACGCAAATTGAATTATTCGTACCTCAATGAATCTACTGGGTTTCTTTTGGCCGCTTTCAAAACCTTGCCCGAGATTGATACAAATGCGATGATCAAAATGATCAGTACCGGAATCAATCCACTAATAATATTTGGCGTCACATGATAGGTCCATATGGTACCCATTAATCCACCCGCCAAAAAAGTACCTAAAACGGCTCCTATAACAGAAGCAATACCAACAATTATTAAAAAGGGCCTATTGATGATGGTAGCTATTCGTACGACTGAAGCACCCAACACTTTTCTTATTCCAATCTCTTTAATTCTACTTTGAATATTTATAGAAACAAGGGTGAATAAGCCAATGGCGGAAAGAACAACAGCGATAGCTGCTAGAAATAAGAACATCTGGAGAATATTAATATTGACATCTTTGGCCTCACCCAAAACACTCGCCTCGTGGGTGTAAACATTGGTTGGTCGGTTAGGGATCAATTCAGTCCAAGTATCTTCAAGATAGCCTATAGTGGCACCTAATTGTTCATTGGGCACTTTGGCGATCAACATCGACAATTCATTGTCATCTTTTAACCTAAACATTACGGGGTCAATTGAGCCCCAAAAACCCCAGGTGTAGAAATCTTCGAGCATACCGACAACTGTAAGCGACAGGGTGTCTTGAATGGTTACCTTCTGGCCAATGGGCTCTGTCCACCCAAATTGCGAAGCAAAGCGCTCATTGATCAAAATACTACTCGCTTTGTCTAATTGCGCATTACTTTGATCGAAGGCTCTACCCTCTTTCACATTAAACCCAAGAGACTCAACATAATTCAGACCGATATCAAATACCGAAACTTCATATTCTAATTCTCCGCTTCTCACCGCTCTGCCGTAAGAACCCCAGCCCACATGGTTATTAGTCAATGCTATATTATCGATCATCGGATTAGTTTCCACTGCAGCCTTGAAAAGCTGGGCCTCATTAGAATTATCTACTGGCACCATCAAGATACCATCGCGTTCATAGCCGAGATCTAATTCTTCTTGATAATTAGAATTCTGATAAAAAGTAAACCCAAAGACCAAAGCCAATACAGAAATGAACATTTGTAGGCCCAACAAAATTCTTGAAAGCATACTCGAAGAACCAATTTTTAAGCTCCCTCTCAGGATGTCCACTGGCTTATACCTGCTAACAAATAAAGCCGGATAACCACCTGCAAGTAACCCTGTACCTAACAAAACAGAGACTAAGAAAGCGACTAGCTTTGGATTCTGAGTAAGACTCACCACAACGTCTACATTGGGCCACATACTGTTATACTGTGGAACAAGCCATAGTGAAAAAAGAAGCCCGAGAATAAGAGCTAAAAAACACAGAAAGATATTCTCTCCCAGAAACTGAACCACCAATTGCATTCGCGAACCGCCAACGGTTTTTCGGATCCCGATCTCTTTCAATCGCTTATTGGACATGGCAATTGCTGTATTCGTGAAATTGAAACAAGCCAACAGAAGAATTAATACTGCCATGATATTAGGCGCAGTAATGTGTTGAGGGTGAAGTGTCTCGTTTCCAAGGTTCGTTCCATTCATATCGCGTGAATTGAATGGAATTTCTTCCATGGTCTGTAACCAAAAACTTGAAACCTTGAAGTCTTCACGGGCCTCCGACTGTATCGCTGCATATTTCTGCAAAAATTGCGGTACTTTTTCTTGAATTGCAGGGTCTTTACTTTGAATAAAAAGACCATCAATAAAGCGTCCCCAATCCGTTCTATCCACATCGAAAAGTCTATAGAAATTCTCAAACTCGCTAACCACCTGAAATTGAAGCGTGCTTTGTAAACCCGGCTCTTCAAAGACTCCACCTATGGTGAGAAAGATATTTTCCGAGGAGGCTCTCAAAAACTCCACCGTTTCACCAACCACGTCTGTTTTACCGAAAATGGCAATGGCAACACGATCAGAGATCAAAACAGAAGATAACTCATGATAACCGTTAGCATTTCCATGGATCATTTTGAAGCTGAACATCTCCATAAAGTCCTTATCAACAAAAGCCATGGTTCTGTTAAAGACATTATTGTCCTTTTTAATGGTCGTGCCAGATCGCTCGAATTTACTTACATGTGCAATGGTGGGGATTTCGTCTTGGATGACATCTCCCAAAACCATTGGCACAAACCCATGGGGTACATTAGCACCATTCTGATCTCGATAAGTAGATACTTGGTATAGCTCATCATAGTTCTCATGCTGCTTATCGAAGCTCATGGCAAATTCGTAATTGAGAAATGCCACAACGCAACAAGCTAATGCGAGACCTAGACCGACAATATTGATGATCACGAAGATCTTACTCTTCATGAGGCTACGTATCGTAACCTTTAAAAAATTCTTAAACATATTTGACCTATTTGATTTGAGTTTTCAATGCTTAGATGCGCACTTATGACAATAGGTTGCACCAAATGAATATTAGATCCCTTTTGAAATCTAGTATACCGAAGATAAAGATTTTTTAAGCGATATATCTAATTAGGTCGGTGTTGGTTACATTTGCACCAAACTATAATGGCATGGAATTAAAGAAAGTTGCACTCAATGACCTCCACGAAAAATTAGGCGCAAAAATGGTCCCTTTTGCAGGCTATAATATGCCTGTGCGCTATACATCAGACATTGAAGAACACTTGTGTGTTCGAAATGATGTTGGCGTTTTTGACGTTTCGCATATGGGCGAATTCGTTTTGGATGGACCTGATGCAATGGACTTGATCCAGCGTGTGGTGAGTAACGATGTCTCAAAATTGGTAGATGGCCAAGCGCAGTATGCGTATTTACCCAATGAGGATGGGGGAATTGTAGACGATCTTTTGATCTACAGATTCAACCAACAGAAATGGATGTTGGTGGTCAATGCCTCTAACATAGAAAAAGACTGGAATTGGGTGAGTAAATTCAATTCTAAGGATGTGAAAATGAAGGATGTTTCTGATTCACATTCATTATTCGCTGTACAAGGGCCCAAAGCGACAAAAGCACTTCAAAAATTAACCTCTGTCAACTTATCTGATATCTCTTTCTACAATTTTGTAGTAGGACCAATGGCGGGGGTTGAGCATGTGATCATTTCTGCCACAGGATATACAGGAGCTGGCGGATTCGAAATCTACGTCAGCAATGACCATGCAGAGAAGGTATGGAATGCCATTTTCGAATCAGGTGAAGAATTTAACATCAAACCTATAGGACTTGGTGCTCGTGATACGCTTAGGCTCGAAATGGGCTACTGCCTCTATGGTAACGACATTACTGACAAAACCTCTCCTATAGAAGCTGGACTCGGTTGGGTCACTAAATTCACTAAAGAATTTACGAATAGCGAAAACATCAAAAAGCAAAAAGAAGAAGGTGTTGACCAAAGACTGGTTGGTTTTAAAATGATCGACCGTGGTATTCCGAGAAGCCACTATGAGATCATGGATGCTGACGAAAATGTGATTGGTGAAGTCACTTCAGGAAGTCAATCTCCTTCTATGGAATGTGGCATTGGTTTGGGCTATATTAAAAATCCACATACCAAACCAGGCTCAGAAATCTTTATTGCCGTTCGAAAAAGAAGACTGAAAGCAGAAGTTGTCAAACTTCCTATTTATAAAGCTTAAGCAAACTAAAATTAATCCTTAGGTTGTGCTTCAAAGCACAACCTTTTTTATTGCCCCCTATGAAGATAGAAGTCTGTTATACCCCTGATCTTATCCATCAATTCGACTTAAAAGGAAAAGTTGTAGTAGTTATTGATGTACTTAGAGCCACTTCTTGCATAGTCGCTGGTCTTAATTCTGGTATCGAACGGATCAAACCTATTGCTTCTGTTGAAGAATGTAGAGCCCTTGGTGACAAAGGATACATGATGGCTGGTGAAAGAGGTGGCATCAAGATCGAAGGATTCGATCTGGGTAATTCTCCTTTTGACTACATGCAACCTCAATTGAAAGGCGAGAAAATTGCGACAACGACCACTAATGGTACAAAGGCCATCTCCCTTTCTTCTGATGCTGCTGACCAAGTACTGATTGGTGCTTTCTTGAACCTAACAAGTGTCATTAAAACACTCGAGAAACAAAACAAGGATATCATCCTATTTTGCGCAGGCTGGAAGGGAAAATACAACCTCGAGGATAGTTTATTTGCTGGAGCAGTGTGTGAAGGACTGATCAAATCTGCCACCTTCAATGATGACGCAACCATCTCTGCCCTGTACCTCTACAAGAGCATGTCTCACGACTTGCATTATTACATCAATAGAAGTAATCATGCCGCTCGATTATCTGGCTTTGGTATCATGAAAGACATTGAGTACTGCTCGAGAATAGATGAATTCTCAAAAGTACCTTATCTAAATAAAGAAAAGGAGCTACAAATTTAAGCGGAAGCCTTGGCATCTGGTGCATTGCCTTCTTCACGAAGGTCCACCTGCACTTCAGCATTCTTCAATACATTTTGAAGGCGCTTGCTTTTCTCGCGTAATCCATAAACCCATTTGTTTAAAGGCTGGAAGATACCCGGAAGGTCATTTCTAAAGACATCACAGAAGAGCACCACGCGAGTTTCCTCAGTTCTATTCCAAACGGCATGTCTGTATGTGTCGTCAAACAGTACATCTTCTCCTTCAGACCAATCATAGCGCTCTCCACCATTAACAATGTAGCATTCGCCTTCTTTAGGAATAACTAGAGCTAAATGATAACGATAAACGCCTTTATAAAACCCGTTGTGTGGAGGAATATGTTTCTGTGGGCCAAGAATAGAAAACATAGCAGTGGTAATACCCGGGATCTGCTTTAGTAATTCAGTAGTCTTTGGGGCCTTTTCACAATTCTTGTCTTGCCAGTTGTCGTAGGCCTTGAACATGAATACGCGCCATGCAGCTTGGTCTTGATCAGAAATGAATCTTTGGATCTTGTCTACTTCGTGAAATTTAGGGATGTTCTGCTCATCCTTAAGTACTTCGATCAACTCTTCTTGGATGACTTTCCAATTGTCTTTTAAAAGTTTGTGCTCAGGAAAATACTTCTCTAATGAAACCATTGGAGGATTCTTGAAGACCGCTCTCAAGATCAATGAAAACGTAATCGCGATCAGACTAGGCTCAATAAAGTACAAAACCACATTGAATAAGAGGAAAACACCAATGATGATCGCTAATATTTCGAGTACTACCATAAATATGTAAAAAAGTTGACCTGTCTTTAGTTCATTATTCTGCCAAAAATGCAACACAAAAAAATCCATCGCAAACATGCGATGGATTATATTCTATTAAATAACTCTAAAGTAATAGTTACACTATCGCTTTGTGATGTTGCTGGTCGACTTTACATTGACAACCATTGGAATGTCCATCCCTTGAGCCGAAGCCTTTCCTTTAGCATCTTGCTGCACTTGAACCTTAGAAGGCATGCCGTTAGACATAAGATCGTAAATGGTATTCACTGTGCCTGACATTTCAGCTGAAACCGTCATACCCATTTGTTCTGTACTGCCGCTAACAGATAATTCACCAGCAGATAAAATGGTATTATTCCCATCAAACGATCTTTTAGAAACGATTTCTGTTGGTAAGCTATTGATCACCGCACTGCTGGTAGAGGTCCATTCTTTCTTTCCTTCTGGAGAATAGATAGAAAGTAAATTACTGAGGGTAGCACGAATAACATCTTCATTTAAAAAAGCAGTCATACTCTCAGCTTGCCCCATTTGGCCAATGGCTGTTTTCTCGAGATCTGCCATGATAGCAGCACTCATCTCATCCAGACCTTCAAATCGTTCGATCTGACCATATTTATCCATGAAAAAGAAATACTCATTTCCTACTAATGCCTTTGTTACGTCATCCATCTGACCTTCTCCTTCAGAATCCATTACTTGATTACCTTGCATCGGAATGGTCATGTCTATCTTCATCTTCTGGGTAGTCCCTTTGATCTTATATAACCCATCGCTGAATCCCATAACTTCTAATGTTTCCATGGTAGTCATGATTTGCTCAATGGTTACGCTTTGCCCCATTACGTCTTGCTCAATATTCTGCTCCATTACGGTATTTACGTCAAAAACATCTCCCTTTTTGAGGTCGTAAGAGCTGATTTGAGCATATGTGAAGGAGATGCTCATCATGAACATCAATAGGCTGAATTTTATTCTATTCATCATTTTTAAGTTTTTCATTTGAGTGATGTCTTTCTTTATCTCTTTTGGTTTTCTTATCCATTCTTTTGGTCCATGCCTCTTGCAAATCTACGCCTGTCTGATTGGCTAAACAAACCAGTACAAAAAGCACGTCAGCCAGTTCTTCACCAAGGTCCTTGTCTTTATCTGATGGTTTTTCAGATTGCTCACCATAACGTCTTGCCATGATGCGCGCAACCTCCCCTACCTCCTCAGTCAGTTGGGCCATATTGGTCAGTTCATTAAAATAACGAACTCCTATGGTTTGGATCCATTCATCGACTTCCTCCTGAACGACTTTAAGTGGTTTTTGCTCTTGACTCATCTTATTCTTTTTGCTTTGTATCCATGGTGATCGTCACTGGACCATCATTGACCAACGACACTTTCATATCAGCCCCAAATTCACCAGTTTTCACTTCTTTACCCAAAAGATCAGATAATTGTTTAACGAAATCTTCATATAAAGGAACCGCAATATCGGGTTTGGCTGCTCGAATATAGGAAGGTCGGTTTCCCTTCTTCGTACTCGCATGTAAAGTAAATTGGCTGATCACCAAGGCTTCATAACCCTTATCGATAGCACTTTCATTCATTACTCCTGCTTCGTCATCAAAGATCCGCATGTTGGCGATCTTTTTTGCCAGCCACTCGACATCTTCCTTAGCATCAAGGTCCTCGACACCGAGTAAAACCATTAAGCCTTTTTGGATCTCTCCTTTTAACTGTCCATTGATGGTGACAGAAGCTTGTGAAACTCTTTGAATTACGGCTCTCATTCTTCAAAAAACTTGATAAATAAATTAGGATTCAAGCGAATTGTATATTTTCACCATATGCGAATCAAGCATGTATGGTCATTGGTTTTTGTCAGCTTAAGCATTGCTGCATTTTTCTTCTATCAGCAATATCAACCTCAAGTGACCTACGCCTTTGCCGAATCATTCGATGGCAATGATTACACGGGTGCTTATGAATATTTCAGTGGACAGACTTCTGATTTTAAAGTTCCTCCTCCTTTCCATCAACGAATTCTAGTTCCTTACTTAGCTAGCCTATTCCAACTCGGGATTATTAATGATTTTGAGGTAATCAATCTGGTCTTTACCATTCTGTCAATCTGGGTTACCTTTTTGGTGTGGAGAAAACTAGGTCTAGAATTCAAATGGCTGAGTTTTGGTTTTATTTGGCTGATCTTTCATTGGTCAGGGATCATCAGGCTCAATGCTTTCGATCCAATCACGGTAGACGTACCGATATACTTTTTCCACGCATCGTTACTCTATATTTTATTGTATCGAAAGTTCAATTATCTGTACCTGCTCGTCCCCTTGGCTATGTTCCAAAAGGAATCCATGCTCGGATATATCATAATACTTACTGTTTATGCAGCCTGGCACAACCGTAAAGCAGAGGATGGCTATTTCAAACTCCAGCCATTCTTAATTTCTACGGGGATTGCGATCATCATCAAATTCTTTATCTCTGATCTCTTCCCGCCTTCTGAACCTGGTAGAGGTCCTTTGATCATGATCGCCTACCAAGCGAAACAACTTTTGTTAGAACCTTTCGAATTAGTGAGGTGGATTGGCGCCATGAGTATGGCTTACGGTATTGCCCTTTGGTTGGGTATTATACAATTCATCAGAACTAGAAACTTTGATGTGAAAAGAAATCTGCTGGTGATGCTAAGCTTGATCAGTTTAGGTTACGCATTATTAGCAGGAGGCGACATGACTCGCATTGCCTTTCTGGGTTTCCCATTTGTATTCAGCTTTATCCTCTTTGAATTACAACGGACAGACTTTAAAGCATTCTACCTTTTGGCTATTCTTTCTCTTCCCTTTATGATGCTTCAGAGTAGTATTCCTGACCCCGGTTTTCAGTGGAATGCTTGGGAACAATGGTATCCCGAGTTTGCAGACTCGAAATTGGTGCTTTTAACACTCGTGTATACAGGTATTTGCTTGGCTATTTGCCTGCGTACAAATGCTCAGGCATTAAACAGATAACTTTACATCTTCTGCATCATCTCTGATTCATAGAAATAGCAGCCTTTGTCTTCTTGCTGAGCCACTTTCATCATGGCATCTACCACTTTATCAGCATGAATTGGCTTGTACTTTTTCAAAGGCCCAAAGAATGGAATCAAGCGGGCAACAAACTGAGCAAACTTTTCTCCCGGTCGATTTTCTTTTCGATCACCCCTCAACAAAGACGGCCTGAAAATATAAATGGTGCGATAATCCAAAAATGAAACGTCATGTTCAAGTTCTCCTTTTAAACTTAAATAGAAACTGCTCGACCCTTTTTTAGCGCCCAAACTTGATATCAAAAAGAACCTACTTGCTCCTTCTTTTAAAGCTCGTTTCGCAAGATTGTAGCAATAATCATAATCAACCTTTCGGTATTCCGATTCATTAGGTGTTTTCTTTTGCGTAGTTCCCAAGCAACAAAAAATATCATCTCCTTTTGGAAAATCACCCATAGATTCTAGCTCATCAAAATCGATAAGCTGTTCCCGAATCTTTTCATGTTGAATTCCTATGGGTTTTCTAACCAATAAGATTACTTGGTCGTAATCTTCGCTTTTGAGAAGTGCTTGTGTTAATGACCGGCCAATCAGTCCGCTTGCACCGGCAATGATTGCAGTTTTTGTGTCCATCCATCTAAAATAGACAAAAATTCTAACTGCATTGAAAGCCCTTTGTCTTTGGCATACCACAAGTGCATATATTCAGAAAACTCTTTTCCTGTCATCTTTTGCGTTGTCTTATTCTCGATGAACTCATTTTGAATAGGCTCTGGTCTTGGCCCCCAATTGCCAATCACGTTTAAATCATGATTTAATGCGATTAGTTTAGGAATCGATCGGGCTCCGTTTGTTAAAAATTGATCGATCAATTCTGGGTACTCATCTCTAATGACTAATTTCAAATCTATTTGCTCGTTCAGCTGAGCCATTTTATTCATGAATGGAAGGGATTGACCTGCATCTCCGCACCAAGCCTCAGTGATCACTAACCAGGTCATCGGCTTCTGAATCATGGTTATTTTTTCTTGTAGCTCGGGGAGCAATTTCCCGATCTTATCCCATTTCTTCATGCGCTTCTCGGCCATGCGGGTGTAATTGATATATGCCTCAGACTGATTAGGACCTGTTGTCCTATTCTGATCGATCAATGTACGTGTTAAGATTTGGTACTCTTTGTAGCTTAACGCTTTCTCCAGAAGTGCTTTTGTGATCATTCCTTCTCTCCTATTCAATTGAACTGGGAAGAAACCTAATGACTGGCAGAAAAGTTCAGGTCTTCCCAAGATTTGTACTTGGAAAGGTCATCTTGAAAGCTTTTCCCCAACCAAACAAGAATAGTAGCATCATCTAAAAGACCTGCCAATGGGATGAAATCTGGCAAGGCATCGATTGGTGTTATAAAATAAATCAGACCAGCCACTAGCATAACTAAGGTTTGCCAAGGAAGATTTTGGTAATTCCCATTTATTGAATTAGTGATCATACGAATGATCAATTTCACATAGTCAATTAGCTTCCTTCTTAGGCCTTCATCCCCTTCGCTCGCCTTCAGTTTTTCGCTTGCATTTTGTAGCATTTCCTTTAAAGCATCACTGTCTTTCACCACCTTGGTAGCTCTTGCCTTAAACTTATTGAAGTAGCGTTTCTCTTTAGCGTTTGGTCCTTTAGCCTTTGTCATACTTAGAAAGATTGCCTGATCTCATTTTTAATGAAAGAAAGTGCAGTACCTATCGGGTCTTCCTTTTGCTGCATCATTTCATTAAAGATAGCACTTGATAAATCAACCGCATTATGTTGTGCCTCCATTTTTTCGCTGGCAGCCTGTATCACACCGATCATAGCATTCATGGCATTTCTAATCACCTGCCATGCCTCATCAGACATATAGATCTGCTGTGAGTGATTATGATGAAATTCATCTCTGATCTCTTGAAGCAACCTTTGTTGAAATTCTCCTGCCGAAAGATTGGGGTCTGCCAACCTAATCAACATATTATTGGGCGAAATCCTTTCCAAAAAAAGTGCCATGCGTTCATAGGCTTGCAAACGAAGAGGCAATACCGTTTCTGAGTTTTTTTCTTTTAAAGCGATCAATTGACGATCGAAGTCTTTTTGCAGAAAGCTTCTGATCACCAAGTACATGGCATAAAGCACCAATGCAGCTGGTAAAACGATCTTGATCAGGTCAGAAAGGTAATCCATAGATGAACTTTAAACGTTTGACTCTGTTTTTTATTTAAGCTCGAAAATAGTGAGAATATCGGATTGGTATTAAGTTTAAGATGTAAAAGGTAATTAGCAAGAATATGGATGTAAAACCCGTCACATTAACACCGAAGGCAGTAGAAGAAGTGAAAAAGATCATGGATACCAAAGGTATACCTGAAGACTATGGGCTGCGCATAGGTGTAAAAGGAGGAAAAGGCTGTATGGGTATGGGCTATATGCTGGGCTTTGATAAAGCCAAAGAGAATGATCTGAGCTACCTATCAGAAGGCATATCGATTCATATCGAAAAAGGACAAACCCTTTATCTTATCGGGCTAGAAGTTGATTTTTATGAAGGAAGCGATGCTCGAGGTTTTACGTTCATCAACCCAAATTCTGTTGAGAGCGAATGAGCAATAAACACTTCGACATAGTGATCTTAACAGATGATCGCTACGTCAATCCGATAAAAAAAGACTGGTATGTCAATAATATCTTAGAAGAAGATGGATTAGTGCTCTCGGCACTAGAGCAAAAAGGCTTTATGGTTGGTCGGAAAAGTTGGTCTGATCCTGAATTCGATTGGACCTCCACAAGATCTGTCATCTTCCGAACCACTTGGGATTATTTTGATCGTATTGAAGAATGGAAAGCTTGGCTCGAGGAAGTCAGCACTAAGACCCAAATGATCAATGATTATGAATTGGTCAAATGGAATATGGATAAACACTATTTAGGTGATCTAAAGGAAAGAGGTATCAATATTCCAGACACCGTATTTCTAGAAAAAGGCATTAAAACAACACTAAGAAAAGAATTCGAGAAGCGAGGCTGGAATCATTGCATTCTCAAACCTTGCATATCGGCCGCATCCCGACTTACCTACAGAATCGACATCTCGGAAATTGATGAACATGAAGCCCATTTTCAAAAGCTTATTGCTCAAGAAGCTTTCATGCTTCAACCCTTTCAAGAAAATGTGATAAAAGATGGAGAGGTTTCCTACATGGTAATGGGAGGTAAATTCACTCATGCCGTACTCAAAAAAGCTAAACCCGGTGACTTCAGAGTACAAGATGACTTTGGTGGAACCGTGCATCATCATAACGCCAGCTTAGAGGAAATTGCTTTTGCTGAAAACGTGGTGTCAGTTTGTTCTCCTCTACCGACTTATGCAAGAGTAGATGTCATCAGAGACAATCAGGGTGAATTAGCGGTAATAGAAATGGAAATGATCGAACCTGAATTGTGGTTTAGGTTAAAACCAGGGGCTGCAAGTGTATTGGCCGAGGCCATTAAGATCTAATCATAGATATACTCAAAGGCACTTTTGTATCCACCGATGGCTTGCACATGGTCGATCACAGCATTGAAGAATGGGTCTTTGCCAAGTGTGGCAGAATCACCGATCATGATCAAGCGGGTCTTTGCTCTTGTCATGGCTACATTCATTCTACGATACTCTTTTAAGAACCCTATTTCCCCTTTGTCATTAGAGCGCGTCAGGCTAATACAGATCACGTCTCGTTCTTGGCCTTGAAATGCATCGACAGAATTGACAACAACTTGATCTCTCACCGCATCAAAGGCTTTGCGTTCTCGCAGCAGTTCTCTCAGCTTTTCTACCTGCGCTTTATAGGGCGCAATAACACCAATGGTTTGATCTAGATTGAGGTTGTTACCAAGGTACTTTAAGAGTAGCTCCGCTTCATTCTCATTATAAGTACTTAGGGTTTCCTTTTTTACTTTTTCATCAAACCCACAGCCAGCTGTGTCTATAAAGACAAAGTGCTGCCAGTCATTCATTTTTTCACGCAGCAATACCTCTTCGGCAGTTTTAAGCTTAGCCCTATAAAAGTAGTCACTCGAAAACTGCATGATCTCAGGATGCATACGATATTGTGTCTCCAACATTTCAGATGCAGCTGGTAATTTCATGGCTCTTTCAAAGAGCGTATACTCCAAGCCTTCTTTCCCTGCTTTGATCGACTTCACAGTCGGTGGTAACTGTTGATGATCTCCTGCCATTACCACACGATGCGCTTTCTGTATGGCGATCCAACAAGCAGGCTCCAGTGCTTGAGAAGCTTCATCAATAAAGACAGTTTTGAACATTCGCTCAGCGATCAAATGATGCGTAGAGCCCACTAAGGTGCATGCAATCACCTGTGCCTGATCGATAAGATCATCTGTGATCTGTCGTTCTACCCTTTTGGCATCATCTCGATATTGCCTGGCTTCTTTTCTTAGTAACTCGCGCTGAAATCGCTCTTCTCTGCCAAAATTCCTTTTGTACTGGCTGGCCATACGCTTATACTCTACTTCCTTCTTACGGATCTCTTTGAGTTCTTTGAAAAAACCATGCTTCGAGATCTTTACATCTAAGCTGTTTTCAATGACTTCAGGTGTTAACCGAGCAGGATGCCCAATTCTCAAAACATTGACCCCTTGGGTATCGAGTTTTTCAACGATCAGATCGACTGCGGCATTACTCTGAGCACAAACCAATAGCTGCTTTTCAGATTTAACCACTTCTTTGATCGCATGAACAAGCGTAGTTGTCTTTCCCGTACCGGGAGGTCCATGAATCACCGCTAGATCTTGAGCATTAAAAACCTTTGAGAGTGCTTTATTCTGAGCTTCATTTAAGTAAACTGAAGCATAGGCATGGCCATTTTTGAAATGAGCCTCAGTCGCTCCGTAGAATAATTCACGCATCTCAGCCAATCGTCCTTTATCTGCGGTCGCAACGTTCTTCAATGCTTTTTGCATCTCACGATAACTGCCTTCATCAAAAAGCAGATTGACCCCAAGTTTTCCATCTCTAATCCAATTGGGCAGATCTCCGTTGAGCACGACACGCATTTTATCCTTGCGCAAATGAGCGACTACCCCAGAAACAGTTTCTGTGTCATCACCGCCTAGAAAGATACTGACCACTGCCCCAACTTGAAAAGTGTGATTCTGCTCTAAATGTGAAGTTCTTTCCAATTCAACAGTGAATCTTTCTCCCGTACTGATAAAATGATTATTGAGAATGGTCGGATACCAGGTAACTCCTTGTTTTCTTCTTTCATCAAGCGCAGTATTCAAGATTTTACGCTCGTACTGGGCATAATCTTCCTGCTTCTCGATCTTTAGCAGTTCTTGAAGCTTCGCTAATGCTTGTTGAGCTGGTGTCATTTTCGACTACGAACCATCCTTATTCGTGATTGTTTGATTTGGCCTTCAATTGGTGGGTTCTTTTTGGCAATAGAGATCTCTATTGAAGTGGCTGTATCAAATTCTTGGAGCATTCTATTGATCATGCGTTGGGCTAAGCGCTCCAAGAGCTTGGTCGACTCTTGCATTTCTTCATTCACGATCTGGTAGATTGTTTCATAGTTCACTGTACCAGATAATTCATCAGTTTGTGCCGCGGCATCAAAGTCGGTAGTCACATGTACATCGATAACAAAGTCATTGCCTTGCTCTCTTTCGTAATCATAATAACCATGAAAGGCATGGAATTCCATGCCTTCAAGTGAAACAATATCTTTATTCATTTTTAATCGAATTGATCGAAGAAAGAGCCTTTTTCTTTTTCGGTCTTCTCTTCTTCATTTGGATCTACTTCAGGTTTGTTTTCTGATGATTCAGCATCTTCTTTGGCCTCCACTTGAGTATCCTGTTCTTCTGCCTTCGGCTTACCCTCCTCAGAGGCATCTATTTCATCAATAGATGGAATCTCCTCAGAAGCATCTTCTTGATTCACCATCTCATCAATGCTGTCTTCTGTTTGCTTCTGTTCATTATCTGCAATGATTTTTTCGACATCGAGACTCTCCGCAGACTTGTCGTTGACCTCACGACTCAACTCTTTACTTTTTTTGACATGTTGTTTTATGTCAGCTGGAAACTCCTCATGGCGTCCAACCTTGGTTAGGATGTCTTCTGCCAACATCTTGAGGTCAGACATCAGTGCTGTTTTATTGGCATCCATTGAACGGAATACCTGCTCAAGTTGACGGATCTCATCTTCCATATCATCTATGATATGACGAGACTTTGATTCGGCATCTTCAATGATATTTTTAGCACGGTGCTTGGCTTCAGACATTAAAGCATCAGCCTTCATCTCAGTTTCGCGCATATGAAGTTCGGCCGTTTTAGTGGCTTGCTCGATCATATTAGCACCGGTGTCTTCAGCTGTTTTCAATGTTTTGAAAAGCGAGTTTTCAACTTCTCTCAGTTTTTGAACTTCTTTCTCCGAGGCTTCAAGTTTATATTTTAACTCTTTACATTGTTCGTTCAGACGTTCCCATTCCATGGAAAGGGTATTCATAAAGGCTTTAACGTCTTCTTTGTCATAGCCTCTAAATCCTTTTTCAAATTCTTTTTGCCTAATCTCTAATGGCGTAATGTTCATGCTTAAACGAGGTTAAAAGTTAAGTCCCAGATAGAAATACTTCTGTCGTCACTGGCCGACACGAGTAGGTTGTTGTGGTTGGTCCAAAGCAGTCTGTTAACCGATGTGCCGTGTCCGGCATGTCTGGCTTTGTCGATCACTTTCAGGAGCTGAAAGGTCTCTGCATCCCAGACCTTTATGGACTTATCCATGCTACAAGTTACAAAATGTTTACCATCAGGGCTATAGACGAGATGGTTTATTGCAAACATGTGTGCAACGATTGATTCATAGAGAGTATAATCTTTCTCTACTATCCAGATTTTTATGTGCGCATCCCGACTTCCGCTAACCAAGTAACGTCCATCCGGTGAGTATTGTATAGTGAAAACAGAGATCTTATGGGCTTCGATCTCTTTAACCAGCGAAAAGTCAGCTAATGAGTATATCCTGATGTAATTGTCGCTAAAACCAACAGCCAAATGCCCGTGCTGAATACTCATAGCCAAGGTTCTGGCGCTTTTGTCAGAAGCCTTGATCACCTCAATGGTCTTTAGGGTTTTTAACTCTAGCACATGCACTTCTCCAGAGCCTAAAGCGATAAAGATTCGACCTTGCAAGACCTTGATGTCAAATATGGAAGTCACTCCTAATTTGATCGAACCGATCTCTTTTTTGTCATTTAAGTCAATGACATGAATCCCTTCAAAATTCTCACCGACAACCAAAAGGTTCTTCTCCTCATAATAAGCCAGGGCATAAACCGAATTACTCAGTTTAGCAAGCATTTTACCTTCTTGAGTATTCTCTAGATTCCACTCAGCGATAACCCCATCCCCACCAGCAGAAAAGAACTTATTTTGCTCTGGAGCAGGTTCGAGTGTATAAACACAATCCTTATGGCCTGCTAGTGTGTCGAGTTTGTCAACCGTAACTTTAGACATCATTGAAAAAAACCTATCTTGGACATCAGCAAAACTAATCAATGTGCTGTCAATTACACATTAATACATGTCTATTACGCATCAAGTTTCAATAAATTCAACGCTCAGCTATTGCATATGGAAGATCGAAGAATCAGAGGAAGAACTGCTTGATATTCTTCACCTTAATTCGATAGAACTTGCGGACTTTCAACGTGCTAAAGTCCCTGCCAAACGACTGGAATGGCTGGCCGCGCGGAATGCCCTGAAACACCTAGTAAGCCCTTATGGACAATTCTTTTTGATCAAGGACGAGTTTGGCAAACCTCATCTGGACAGGGGAGACATTCAGGTATCTATGTCTCATGCCAACGGTTATGGTGCGGCAGCAATTCAGCATCACAAACCTGTGGGTATTGACATTGAATTAGAACGTCCACAGATCAAACGCATCGCAAAGAAATTTCTGCACGAAAAGGAAAAGGAATGGTGTGCTGAAGAAGTTGAAGACCTGACGAAAATATGGGGAGCTAAAGAAGCGCTATACAAACTGCATGGAAGAACTCAACTCATCTTTGCTGAACAACTTCTAATTCATCCTTTCGATCAGCAGAAAGGTGAGATCTATGAAAGCGGTAAACAAGATACTTTTCAGATACATTACGATAAAACTGATGCTCTGTATATCTGTACAGCCTACTGATTCTCTTTTAAGATGTCTGATAGTTGTTTGATCTCATCAACTTTCTCTGTGTGCCCTAACTTCTCATGCGCTAATGACAAATTCCTCAAAACCCTTTGCACAATCTCCAAATTGGAGCAAGGCTCATAGTACTTTTCATCTTGAGGTAATTTCAGATTATGTAGATAATCGTCTATCTCTTTCTTTGAAAAGACCAGCCCACGATTAAAGGCATTGATATAAAACTGGCCATTGTCATGCTTATACACCATCACAAAAAGGTTAGGCAAATTGACGCCATAAACAGGTAGTTTTAACTTTCTTGCGACCAGCATATAAATAACGCAAAGCGAGATCGGATTCCCTTTCTTCGTCTGCAGCACCACATTCAGCATGCTATTACCGGGTGAATGGAAATTCTTCGTATTCGCTCCGAAGTGGAGTTTATTGAAAAGAACAGAATTTAGGATTTTGATTTGGTCAACAGGGTGAATGTCTGCCTTGAATTCTAGCCATGCTTCATAATAGATCTGCTCAAGACTTTTACTGAGGTCTTCGAGCTCTAGATCTGGGTAAGAATAAGTACTAATGAGCCACATGCCTTCAAGCAAGT
The DNA here is from genome assembly GCA_965659985.1 of Roseivirga sp. GTDB lineage: Bacteria > Bacteroidota > Bacteroidia > Cytophagales > Cyclobacteriaceae > Roseivirga. The sequence continues at coordinate 21,194 of CBFHYE010000150.1, forward strand.
CTTTCTCCTCCGTGTGGTGCCAAGCATAGAGCTTCTCTTTGAGCAATTCGAATTGAAGAGAATGAACTAATTCTTCAATACGCTTTTGAACGAGTGGATTGAAACTGTTCTCCCATTCAAACTCCAAATAGGGAATAATATAGGTACCCAAGGACATTATGCGGTCTTCTACATGTTCAACAACCTCATTGTCGTCATCGTCCAACAATGACACCAGTGCCTTGAGCTCTTTATTTGTAAACTGATCTTCTGCCATTCATCAAGTTTGGATCACCCCTACATTGAATTTTTCTGTAATGGGTGCGTGGTCAGCAACTTCTATTCCCGTTGCGATTACCTCCCTGGTCTTTATCGGATCTATGATGCCATCGACCCAAAGTCTTGAAGCTGCATAATACGGAGACATTTGCTTTTCGTATCTATCTTTTATTTCATCGAGCAGTTTATTCTCGTCTTCCTTAGAGATCTCTTTACCCTGTGCTTTTAAAGTCGATACTTTAATTTGGAGCAGTGTTTTTGCCGCAGAACCACCCGACATCACCGCCATTTGTGCACTTGGCCAAGCATAGATCAAACGTGGATCATAAGCTTTACCACACATGGCATAGTTACCCGCACCAAATGAATTCCCTGTAACGATGGTAAATTTTGGCACTACAGAATTCGCCATTGCATTTACCATTTTTGCACCATCTTTAATAATACCTCCATGTTCGGCTCTACTACCCACCATAAAACCACTTACATCTTGTAAAAAGACCAAAGGAATTTTTCTTTGGTTACAGTTCATGATAAAGCGAGCCGACTTGTCGGCTGAGTCAGAGTAGATCACTCCACCCATTTGCATTTCACCTTTTTTCGATTTGACAACCTGTCTCTGATTCGCGACAATACCAACAGCCCAACCTTCGATGCGAGCATAGCCACAAACTATGGTCTGACCATATTTTTCTTTGTACTCATCGAACTCAGAATCATCAACGATTCTTTTGATGATCTCTCTAACATCATATGGTTTTACCCTATCACTGGGCATAATTCCATAGATCTCATTTGGATCTTCTTTTGGTGGCTTTGCCTCCTTGCGGTCAAAACCAGCTCTTTCAAAGGCACCGATCTTATCAAATACATTTTTGATGTAATCCAGACAAGATTGGTCATCAGGGAATTTATTGTCGGTAACACCTGAGATCTCGCTTTGGGTAGTTGCTCCTCCTAAAGTTTCATTGTCAATATTTTCACCAATAGCGGCTTTTACCAAATAAGAACCTGCTAAAAATATGGAGCCGGTCTTATCAACAATAGCGGCTTCATCTGACATTATCGGAAGGTAGGCACCACCTGCAACGCAGCTACCCATGATGGCGGCAATTTGAATGATCCCCATAGAAGACATCTTCGCATTATTTCTGAATTGCCTACCAAAATGTTCCTTGTCTGGGAAGATCTCGTCTTGCATCGGTAAGAATACACCTGCACTGTCTACCAGATAAACGATCGGCAAGTGGTTTTCCATGGCCACTTCTTGCGCTCTCAGGTTCTTTTTGGCTGTGATCGGAAACCATGCCCCAGCTTTAACAGTCGCATCATTGGCGACAATCACACAGCTTCGACCTTCAATTTTACCTATGCCGGTGACAACACCTCCTGAAGGACAGCCCCCGTATTCTTCATACATGCCATCTCCAGCAAATGCCCCTATTTCCAAGAACTCTTCAGGTTTATCGACCAGGTAGTCTATTCTTTCTCTTGCAGTGAGTTTTCCTTTGGCATGCTGTTTTTCAATTTTTTTCTCGCCTCCTCCAAGTGATACTTTTTTCAATTTACTTTTTAGCCCAAAGACTAGTTGACGATTGCTATCGTCATTCTTATTGAATTCAATATCCATGAATAACAATTTGTGCTACGTGATGTAGCTTTTCCAGATAGTTTACTTTAGGTCTAAAATTAGACCCATATCTCAACTAATCAAACCCAGTTTTTGTGTACGGAAGAGTTATTTTTTCTTCTTGGTGGCTTTTTCTCTGCCTTCTGCTGGTGGTCTGTATTTTTTACCAAATACAGAAACGTTTACATAACGCTTAGGATTATATCGGAAGTCGATCAATAGGCTATCGAGATCAGCTAACGCTAAATTGATACTATTGTAAAGAGAATCATCGCTCATAAGCTTTCCAAGCGTGCCTTGGTTGGAGTTCAGCTTTCCTAAGAATTCTTGGGTTCCGGCCAATACTGTGTCAATTCTTAATAAGCGACTCTCAATATCTACAGCATTCAACTTCTGACCCAAGGCCGTATATTCTTCTACCAATGGTTTGATCCCACCCATGGCAACAACTAGTGAATCGGTCACATAATCTACCTTAAGTCTCAGCTGCTCCATCGTCAATTGTGCCTCATCGGTCATTACGATCAGTTTGTCGGAGAAGGTTTTCATGTTGTCAATGGCCAGACCAATGGTGTCTGCTCTATCTGCAAATGGCTCTAAAACCGTATTGATCCTTGTTACCAAAGAAGACAATTCGTTGGCAGCAGACAATCCTTCCTCTGCTAAGAGCTCGCTAATTCCTTTGTCCACTACGCCAATAAGTGTATCTCCAGAAATCAATGAACCTTGCATACCCGGCTTCACGATCAGCTGTACTTCCACGCCACCCAAAAAATCTGGCCTGGCGAGCATGGCTTGTGAACTATCATTTAGCACAATGGTCTTATCAATGGCTAAGGTTACGATGACCTCATCATAATCTGCAGAGCTAAAACGTCTTTCTACAACATTACCTACATCGAGTCCATTCAAAATAACCCTTGCCCCTTTATTAAGACCTGAGACATTCTGGTATTTGACATAGTAAGTGTTTAGGGGAGAGAACACATCTAAGCCCCTCAGGTAATTAAACCCGAAATAGAGCAATGCTGTGGTCACCACAACAAAAACACCAACCTTAAATTCTTTTTTACGCGCCACTAGTCTTCAATTGAGTCTAAGTATGCAAAATAATCTCTAATCGACCTAAAAATTGCAGAAGCGATATAATCCTGAACCTTATCTGTCGATAATTCTTTCTCTTCTTTCCGATTAGATAAATAACCGATTTCGATCAATACACTCGGCATTGCGGTATTCCAGAGCACCCAAAGGCTTGATTGCTTCACGCCTCTACTTGTTCTCCCAGCCCTTTTTGCAAATTGCTCTTCAATAGTTTGAGCAAGAAAAATACTGTTCTCTTGATACAATTCTTGCTGGATCTCGAACATGATCGGTACCTCTGGCGACTCGGGGTCAAATCCTTGGTAGATCTCTTCATAGTTCTCTTCCAATAATATCACTGAGTTTTCTCTTTTGGCTACCTGATTATTCAACTCAGCATTTTTAACACCCATTACATAGGTTTCTGTTCCATAAATACTAGAATAACCTGGCGGCATTGCATTGGCATGGATTGAAACATAAAGATCCGCCTCTTTCTCATTGGCAAGGTTGGCACGGACCTTGGGGTGGCTATATTCATCTTTTTTTCGAATATAAATGACTTCAATGTTGTCTGCCAATTGTTCAATATACTCACCGACCTTTAAGGTCACCTTCAATACTAAGTCTTTCTCCTTGAGCACCTTACCTCGAGTACCATGGTCTTTCCCTCCATGTCCCGCATCGAGAATGACTTTATACTTTTTGGCTAAAGCATCTTGTGCTTTGATACCCAATGGGTTAAAAAGGGTTAAAAGTGCCAGAATAATGGTGAAGAGATAATTTTTCACTGGTTTGCTTATGAAACGGCTTATTGAAATAACTTTGTGCAAAAATCCGAAAATTTTCGATAAAGCGAAAAACCGATTGTTTTCTAAAAAGACCATAACTTCTCTCCTTTGTTTGCTGGCGGCATCCAGTCTACTGGGACAAGAGCGTGTTTTAAGAACTGACACAATCCCACAAAGGCCAACCATTGACTCAACTAAGGTCTTGAAAGCTGCTATTGGTGATACTTCTCGCGTCATTAATGATTCATTGCCTATCCAAACTGGAAACTTTGAAACTACAGTCAAATACTTTGCCGAAGATTCCATCATAACCAATGTAATTACGAATGTAACGTACCTCTATGGAAATGCTTACATAGAATATGGCAGAATTAAACTTTCGGCTGCAGAAATAACCATTGACCGTAGAACCAATGAGGTGAGAGCCATTGGGGTTCAGGATTCTACGGGTACATGGCAAGGTCGGCCGATCTTTCAAGATGGACCCGATGTATTCGAAACAGAAGAAATCAGGTATAACTTTGATACCCAGCGCGCAAGAATTATTGGAGTAGCTGCTGAGCAGCCCGATGGATTTTTAAGAGGAACAGTTGTCAAAAGAAATCCTGATAACAGTGCTTATATCAAAGACGGTAAGTATACACCTTGTCTTGACAATCCTGATGCCAGCACGTACATCAGGGCTAAAAAGATCAAGATCATTCCCGGATCAGCGATAATCACCGGGCCATTTCTACTTTATGTAGGTGGAATCCCCACACCACTGGGTCTTCCTTTTGGCTACTTCCCCGACACGCAAGAAGCTACCTCAGGCATTCTCTTTCCAAAATGGGGTGATGAACAGAGAAGAGGACTTTTTCTAAGAGATGGAGGTTGGTATCAAAAGTGGAACGATCAAGTTCACACGGCCTTCACTTTCGATGTCTATTCTAAAGGGAGCTGGGCTGTAAGGGCTCGAAATATTTATAAAAAGCGTTATAAATTCAGCGGCTCTTTTGACGTGACCTACAATAGGAATATCACCCCCGAATATGACGAGGTACCTTTAGATTCAAAAGACTTTTGGGTAAGCTGGTCGCACAGGCCAGAATCAAGGGGGAGGAATTCTAGCTTCTCTGCGTCCTTACAAGCAGGAACGAGCACTTACAATCAGAATAACCTTGGATCCAACAGTTTTCAAAACAACATTCGTTCTGAATTCAGATCAAACATAAGCTATAGTGGAAGTTTCCCTCGAACTCCCTTCAGTTACTCATTATCTGCCAGACATAGCCAGAACATCCAAACCAATGTGGTAGACATCTCTTTACCTGATGCCTCACTGAACATGAACAGAATCTTCCCTTTCAAAAGAAGTGGTAATGAGCTGATGAAAAAACTGAGTGTCGGTTGGAACATGAATGTCTCCAATCGTGTGACCAATGTCATCAGACCGCCTTCTGCAGGTTTTGAGGTAATTGACGGTAAAAATGATATTGACACCATAACAGTAGCCTTTAATAATATTGGCGAATTGTTGAGTAATGCTCAGAATGGTGCACGCATGACAGTTCCCATTTCCACTTCCTTCCCTCTTCTCAATAATTTAAACCTCACCCCATCCATCAATTTAGAAGAGGTATGGTACTTAAAAGAACTAAACCACTCTTGGGATCCAACCCAAAATGCTGTAAGAATCGACACTATTCAAGGCTTTAGTCGTGCCGGCACCATGAGCGCAGGCATAAGTCTGGGGACACAACTGTATGGTATCATCAACAAAAGAAACCCTTATTCAAAAACGGAAGCCATCAGACATATTGTAACCCCAGGTATTGGTTTCAGCTACAGGCCAGATTATGGGCAAGAGCGTTATGGTATTTATAAAGACCTTCAGATCGATAGCCTTGGAAATACAACTCAAGTTTCGAAATATGACGGCTTCCTTTACGGTTCGCCACAATTAGGGCAATCAGCAGCACTTAATTTTCAAGTAAGTAATAAGGTTGAAATGAAGGTAAGAAGTGACACGGCACAATCGAAAAAAGTATCCCTAATAGATAATTTTTCAGTGGGTGGTGGATATAATTTCCTTGCTGACTCATTTAACTTATCATTGATTAACCTGAATCTTAGAACCAACCTTTTTGACAGAAAACTTAGTGTGAACCTGGGTGCATCCCTCGATCCATATACCTACATCAATGCTGCTAGCGATGGAGACCAATTAGTGCGTAGGAGCGTATTTGCTTGGAAATCAGGCCAGGGACTTGGTCGAATCACTTCAGCACGGGCATCTTTGAGCACTAGCTTCAACCCCAATGCCTCTGCGGCCCCACAAGGCAACCTGGCACGAAACCCAACCGATCTGGGAAGTGGATATATAAATGACGGGCCCGGAGAATTTGGCAACCTGAATGAAGGAGGTGAACTGAGTAGCATGATGCCGGCCTATTTCTACGACCCAAATGCTTATGTCGACATCAATATTCCTTGGAATTTGAGGATGAGTTATGACTTTAGCTATTCTTGGAATGCAAATAGTGGTTCCACGATTAGACAAGCTGTCAAAGCTTTTGGACAATTGGCCTTAACTCCAAAATGGGATATTACTTTCAACACAGGCTTTGATATTGTTGCCAAAGAATTTACGCAAACTTCAGTTGGTGTTTATCGCGACTTGGGTTGCTGGGAAATGCGAGCCAACTGGATTCCATTTGGCGCTTTCACATCTTACAGTATTGACATTCAGATCAAGGCTTCAGCCCTGAAAGACCTCAAATTAAGTCGCAGAAGAAGCCAGTTCGATAATGCTTTCTAGGCGAGCTTACTTAAAGCAATACCCCTATTACGAATATTAAGGGTTTAATAAGAGCACTCTTTTTTCTACCAGTTTTCTAGACCTAGGAGTTTCTTGCCTAATTCGCTTAAATAAGCTGTTTGATAACGCATTTGCTCCCAATTTCTCGGATCACCAGGGAAAGCATATCCTTCTGGTGCCACCCGCTCCTTCCAAGACTTAATACGCCATTGCCTAAGCTCTTCATCATGATCTTGAGCAGGCATCATCGAAATATATTGTGCAATGCGCACCTTATCTTTTGAAAGATTTGGTCTGATGCCATGTGGTTCCGTACTATTAAAGATCAAAAGGTCACCGGCTTCCAAGGGCACTTTCACGATCTTATCCTCTAGCCCATTTAGATCTGGTTGAAACCTGTCCCGATCCTCAGGTTGTGCCAGTTTCCATGTATCGTAATTTCGATATAGCCAAGGTATGCATTGAAAACCGCCCATGTTTTCATCTGTCTGATCGGCCAATGCTAATACACCCTGAACATTCTGTGGCTTCGTTTCTGGGTCATAGTCCCAATGAATAAACCCTTTATATTCAAATCCTTTTCTTATTGGGAAATTCAGGTTTGCTCGATCTATAGTTACCCAAAGCCTTTCTGTACCCCATATATCGACAAAAGCATCATAGATCTTTGGTGTTTGCCGATTGTTCCACAGGTATTGGTTGTTATAGACCTCCACCATTCCGGTCCCAGCAAGTTCTTTCATTTGCATCTCTGCCCTAGGTTCGGTATACCATGTCTTTTGATCATTAGGGTCCTTTTCCTCAAACTCCCATAGAAATGCGGCTGTTGATCGTGCTTGACTTTTGCTCACCGCACCTTTCACAACCGCATAACCATTTTCTAACCAAAATCTCCAATCTTCTATAGACAACACACGAAGTGATTCTGCATTAGCCTTGGTCCGAAGCTTGACCAAACTACTTTTTGCAGTTGAAGGGTTACCGGGTATATCTTTATGCGCTTTTTCGAAAGTCATCTAGAATAATTCTTAATTTAATTTACTTAGAATTTATTAATAGAGATCAATCATCAAATACAGAAGCTTTTTAAATGATTCAACTAAACATCATAAAGACAGAAGTTACTGATGTTGAGGAATTGCAAAAAATAGCAATTCTCACCTATCGTGAGACCTTTGATCAGTCTAATTCTGAAGAGAATATGCAGGATTACCTGAGCAGAAGTTTTTCAACTGAACAACTAACAAAAGAGCTAAAAAACCCTAATTCGGCCTTCTATCTAGCCGCATATAATCAAGAGATTATAGGTTACCTCAAATTGAATTTTGGTGATGCCCAAACGGAATTTAAAGAAGCCAGGTCTTTGGAAATTGAAAGAATCTATGTGAAGTCTTCCTTTCATGGCAAACAAGTAGGACAACGGCTATTTGACAAAGCAATTGATATCGCCAAAGAAAATAACGTTGATAATGTATGGCTGGGCGTATGGGAACATAATCCTAAAGCTATTCGATTCTATGAAAAAAACGGATTGGAGGTATTCGATCAGCATCCTTTCAGAATGGGTGATGATGTGCAAACGGATCTTTTGATGAAACTTGAATTCAAATCCAGGTAAAATGAGTTTTTCTCTAATGGAAATATTTGATCGAGAAAGGCCTATCATTATTGACGGTGGACTTTCCAACGTGCTAGAATCAAAAGGCTGTGACTTGAATCATAAACTATGGACAGCCAAACTAATCATTGAAAATCCAGAGCTGCTGATTGAGACACACTTAGAATATGTAAATGCTGGAGCCCAGGTTATCGCAACGGCTAGTTATCAGGCGACTTTGCCGGGGCTTCTAAAAGAGGGGTATTCCTCAAAAGAAGCAAAATCAATTCTTCTCAAATCAGTAGAATTAGCTCAAGAGGCAATCAGAAGGTCTCAAGCACCTCATGAAAAAACTCCCTTGATCGCAGCCAGCATAGGTCCTTACGGGGCTTATTTGGCTGACGGATCGGAGTATAAGGGCAATTATACCGTTTCTAAAAAAGTGCTTATTGATTTTCACGAAGAAAGAATGGCGATCTTCAACAATTCAGCTGCCGACATTATAGCCATCGAAACTATCCCAAGCCTTATCGAAGCGGAAGTGCTTTCTGAACTTTTGAATAAATTTGATAAGCCCGCCTGGATTTCTTTCTCGTGCAAAGATGAAGGACATATTAATGATGGCAGTCCAATAGAAAAGGTGATCTCTTTATTCGAAGAGCATCCCACTGTATTCGCTGTTGGGGTGAACTGCACTCACCCAAAATACATATCTGGACTTATTAGAAAACTAAAAGAATCCACCAACAAAAAACTGCTTGTTTATCCGAACTCAGGAGAAGCCTATAACGCAAAAACTAAAGAATGGCTCGGCTTATCGGAACCACTCTCTTTTGCTGAAATGGCAAAAGAATGGATATCTCTCGGAGCAGACATGATTGGAGGTTGCTGCCGAATTGGTCCAAAGCATATCAAAGAATTAACAAACCAAAAGCCTAAATAAAGTGGCTTTCTTAAATCTATTAATAACGATAAAAACGAAAGGCGTTTCTAAACAATTAGTAATTACCTTTAAAGAAAAATGAAATACTCAATCATGAAGAAACAGATTCTTTTTACACTAATAATGATTTTTGCTGTCTTAAATAATAGCTATAGCCAAGAAGACAGAGAAAAGTGGATTGCTGAAGAAATCACAGGTATCGTTACCTTTATCAATAAGGAATCGCGAGGGATCACCGTTACTGGTCCTGATGGAAATATGGTCACTTTTACTGCCGGTGAGGAAGTAGAACGGTTCAATGAGATCAATGATGGTGATATCATTAAGTTCCAGTATTTAACCTATATAAAAGCTGAATTCAGAGCACCAAATGAAGAAGAACTTGCCGAACCATTTGTAATGATCGCTGAAACGGCCAAAGCTCCAAAAGATGTCCCTCCAGGTGCGGCAATAGGTGCAATGGTAAAGGCTGTGGTCACAATCGTTGGACTTAACAGCGAATTTATGACTGCGATTGTCAAAGGCCCAAGAGGTAATTTTATGACAGTGCCTGTAGAAGATATCACATTACTCGAGCAATTGCATATTAATCAAGTGTTAGTAATGACTTATGGAGAAGCCATTGCTTTATCTCTTGAGAAAGTCACGCTGGGTACTAACTAGACGGAGAAACATTAAGCTATTTTACTCTAAAATCAGAAAAGCGAGTCAATCTTATTGACTCGCTTTTTTTATTATCTTAAAGTTCTTTGTTCTAAGCCACCTCTACAAAAAGACCATCATCAGTCTTTTCTACCTTGGCTAAGCCATTTCTAGTGAGCTCCTTGATCGACTTGTCCCATTTTTTATTGGAGAGACCCGCAGCCTCCTTCACATTAGACAATTCATCTTTACCTGCTTTCTTGATCAATTCTAGCACGGCCTTTGCATCTTCTGTCAATTCAACGGTCACCTGCTTTTCTGGCTTCATTTGCGGGAAGAACAAGACGTCTTGAATCGAATTTGAATTGGTCATGATCATGGACAATCGATCGATACCCACACCCAAACCTGCAGTTGGCGGCATACCATATTCTAATGCTCGCAAGAAATCTTCATCAAGCACCATGGCTTCATCGTCACCTCTTTTACCGAGTTCCAGTTGCTCTTGGAAACGTGCTCTTTGATCAATTGGATCATTCAGCTCTGAGAAGGCATTACAGATCTCTTTACCATTACAGACGGCTTCGAATCTTTCAACTAAGCCTTCTTTATCTCTATGCTTTTTAGCTAATGGAGACATCTCTACTGGGTAGTCTGTGATGAAGGTTGGTTGGATCAATTTAGGTTCGCAATGTTCTCCGAAGATCTCATCGATCAACTTGCCCTTACCCATAGAGTCATCAACCTCAACATTCAATTCCTTGGCTGTTGCTCTTAGGGAATCCTCCTCCATTTCAGAAATGTCGATACCCGTGTAATGTTCAATGGCTTCGAACATGGTATAACGCTTCCAAGGTCGCTGGAAATTGATCAGGTTCTCTCCTACCTGAACTTCAGTTTTTCCATGGAGATCCATGGCTACCTTTTCAACCATCTCTTCTACCAGATCCATCATCCAGTTATAGTCCTTATAGGCTACATATAGCTCTACTTGGGTAAATTCAGGATTATGGAAACGAGACATGCCCTCGTTTCTAAAGTCTTTTGAGAATTCAAATACACCATCAAAGCCACCCACGATCAATCGCTTGAGGTACAGCTCATTCGCAATACGCAAGTAGAGCGTCATATCAAGAGTATTATGATGAGTCTTGAATGGTCTTGCCGCTGCACCACCATAGAGAGGCTGAAGAATCGGTGTCTCTACTTCTAGATAACCTCTATCAGCCAAATAACTCCTCATCGAATTGACCAATTGGGTTCTTTTGACAAAAGCATCTTTTACCTGTGGGTTTACCACCAAATCAACATAACGTTGTCTGTAACGCTGTTCAGGATCAGTAAAGGCATCATGAACTACGCCTTCAGCATCTGTTTTTGGCAATGGAAGTGGCTTCAGTGATTTTGAAAGCACAACAAACTCCTTCACATGGACAGAGGTCTCACCAACTTTCGTTTTAAAAACAAAGCCTTTGATACCGATGAAATCACCTATACTTAAGACCTTTTTGAAAACGGTATTATAGGCCGTTTTATCCTCTCCAGGACTCACATCGTCTCTGGCTACATAGATCTGAATTCTACCTGTTGAATCCTGCAACTCAGCAAAAGAGGCCGAACCCATGATCCGTCTGCTCATCAAACGACCTGCAAGTGTTACCTCTTCAAAGGCTTCAGGTTTATCCTCAAAGTCAGCCTTGATCTCTTTGGCAAAATGAGTAACCTCATAGGTCTCCGAAGGATAAGGGTTGATCCCCAAGTTCTCTAACTCTTCTTTTTCCTGTCTTCTCTGAATTTCCTGTTCGCTAAGCTGTGGCATATACCTCTATATTTAAAAGGAGCGCAAAGTTAATTAATCGAATAGATTAAATGAATTTGAGAACAAGTTGTTTAGAATTTATCCTGATGGCCCAATTCTTTTTTGAACACTTTCCTTCGCTTCAATTCATTTGTGAGTAAGCTGAGCTCCCGACTACTTTGTCCTTTGACAGAGGTATTCTCTTGTGCTCTCCTGATCAAATAAGGAATAGTTGCTTTGAGCGGACCATATGGGACATACTTGATCACATTGTATCCCGCATCTGCCAAGTTAAAGGAAATGTGGTCGCTCATACCATAGAGTTGAGCAAAGAACACGCGTTGGTCGTTGGGTTTCATACCAGCTTCATCCATGTAGTGCGTCAACAGATAATTCGAATTCTCATTGTGCGTACCCGAGAATAAACCGATCTCATGGATATTATCAATACAATACTTCATAGCAGCATTGTAATCATTATCGGTGGCTTCTTTACTCGGCTGAATCGGATCTTCATAGCTCATTTTCTCCGCACGATCTCTTTCTTTTTCCATATAAGCACCTCTGACCAGTTTTGCACCTAGGCGGTATCCTTTTTCTTGAGCATCTTTATGCAAGGATTTCAACTTTTCGAGCATGGCATGACAATACATTTGAAAGGTATAAAATACAACCGCTGATTCCCGATTGTATTTGTTCATCATATCCATGGTGAGCTCGTCAATAGGTTTCTGTATCCATGTTTCTTCCGCATCGATGAGGACCGAAACACTATTCTGATAAGCCAATGAACAGATACTTTCTACTCTCATTTTGACTCTTTCCCAAGCCAATTCTTCATCCTCCGTAAGTTTTTCCTCCGCATGGATCTTTGCTAAAAGATCGAAAGAAGCTAAGCCTGTTATTTTAAAAGCTGAGAAACGAATGAATTCCATTTGACTGGCACGGTCAATGGTTCTTAAGATCTCCTGTGTGGTATCATCAAAACCTTGTTCTGTCTTTTCACCCTCTACTGAGTAATCGAAGATTGCGCCAATACCAAAGGCGGCTAATTCATTGGAACTTCGCTGGCAACCATCAAGTGTTTCTCCTCCACAGAACACGTCAAATATGGTGCTCTTGATCAATCCTTTAACCGGTAAATTGGCCCAAATGGCAAACTTGGTTAATGTCGTACCTACATTAACCATCCAAGGGTATTTCATGGTACTGAATAAAAAGTGTCTTTTTTTCAGTTCCTCATCCTTCTTTGCACGAAAAGCAATTTCTAGCTCGTCAAAATCAACAAACTTCTTTAAATCCATAGTCGAAATCAAATGCGCGAATATAGCAACAAACTCTAAGTCTCTTACCTTTGTTAAGAGATTGAGTCAAGAGATTGTTGAATGAGAGCAAAGGAATTAAAAAGCGATAAGAAACCAAGTACTGATTCGATCATTATTGCGGGTCCATGTAGCGCTGAATCTGAAAACCAACTCAGGCAAAGCATCTTCCCCATCTTAGAGCGTGTCGATTATGTCAGGGGCGGTATTTGGAAACCTAGAACTAGGCCCGGTAATTTCGAAGGCTTAGGAGAAAAAGCGCTCCAATGGATCAAAGCTCTCAAAGCAGAAAGGCACTTTAAGTTTGCTACAGAAGTCGCTACACCAGACCATGTTGATTTAGCTTTAAAACATGATGTAGACCTAGTCTGGATCGGTGCAAGAACCACGGTTAACCCCTTCCTAGTCAGTGAAATTGCAGAAGCTTTGAAAGGTGTAAATATCCCTGTACTGATTAAGAATCCTATACATCCTGAATTGGCCCTTTGGAAAGGAGCGATTGAGCGATTTTTAAAGAATGACCTTAGACAGCTAGGTGCTATTCATAGAGGATTTCATACCTACCAAAAAACTAAGTTTCGGAATATTCCACTTTGGCAAATTCCGCTCGATCTTAAAAGTGAATTTCCTGAACTTCCCCTCATTGCCGACCCTAGCCATATCGGAGGTGATCGTAGCATGATCTCAAGCATTGCTCAAAAAGCACTAGACCTTGCTTATGACGGATTGATGATCGAAACCCATCATGCGCCAGACGATGCATTGAGCGATGCACAACAGCAGATCACTCCCGAAGCATTGATAGAATTGCTCGATAATTTACAATTCAGGCAAAGTAAATTTTCGGAGAAATCGGTGTCCGATCAATTAGATATTATCAGAGAACAAATTGACCAGACGGATCAGGAACTGTTACAGGCCATTGCCAAGCGATTAGAACTTGTTGAGCATATTGGTGAGATCAAAAAAGAGAATAATGTTGCCATATTCCAGATCAGCAGATGGAAAGAAATCTTTAAAAGTCGCCTAGACATGGCAAATGATGTAAATTTAGATGAGCCCTTTGTGATGGACTTGTTGAGGCTATTACACCAACAGTCAGTTAAAAAACAAACGCAGATCTTTGAGCATAAAACTGAAAAGCAAAATGAATAAACTCGGACTCTTAGGACCAGAGCATACTTTTCACGATATCGCCCGGAAGAAGTTCATTCCTCATTTCGAAGCGCATTACCTCAACACATTTGATGAGATCTTCACTGCACTCAAATCAAAGCGCGTTCACAAAGCATTGATCGCGATTTCAAATTCTATTGCAGGCGAAGTGGAAAAGAATGGTCAAACCATTGAGCGAATGGGCTTTCAAACAATAGAGACATTCCAAATCCCAATTCATCTTCATTTAGCCAGTAGATTACCCAATACCATCGAAAGTATGCGCAAAGTTTACTCTCATCCTATGGCTATCAAAGAGACCCAGGCTTATTTCTCAAAGTATAGTCACCTCAAATTTGTAGCTACCGCTAGTACTGCTGGAGCTATAGAGGAATTATTGAATCAGAATGAGCGGGGAGCAGGTGTAATCGCCAGCGCTGAGGCCATTGAGGAAAGTAAGTTATTACTTATTGCTAAGCACATTGAAGATGCTCCGAACAATACAACCACATTTGCCTTGATCGAATAATAGAACAAACGTTTTCATAAAATTTTTGAAATAAAGTTTCCTAATACTGAAAGAAGTCCATACGTTTAGTTTATGAACATAAAAGCACGGTTCTATTTTTACTTCTTTTACTTTTACAACTCACCAAAAGTGAACCGTTGCTGATAAGATATTGAATTTTAATTCAGAGCCCGGTTCGCAAGAGTCGGGCTTTTTTATTGCTTGAGAATATGGAAATTATTGACATCAAAGATTGGGGATTAGGCTTATCCGAGCATGTATTGATCGCAGGTCCTTGCAGCGCTGAAAGCCCAGAACAAATTGAATCTATTGCCAAAGGCCTTAAAGGCAGTGCGATAGAACTCTTTAGAGCAGGTGTATGGAAACCACGCACGAGACCTGGTTCATTCGAAGGTGTCGGTAACGATGCTTTGGGTTGGTTAGAAATAGCCAGAGAAACTTTAAATGTACCCGTAACGGTAGAAGTAGCCAATGCACAACATGTAGAACAAGCGCTAAAAGCCGGTATCGAGGTACTTTGGATCGGAGCACGCACAACAGTCAATCCATTCTCGGTACAAGAAATTTGCGAAGCCCTTAAAGGCACGGACATACCTGTAATGGTAAAAAACCCTATCAATCCAGATCTCCAGCTCTGGCTCGGTGCTTTTGAAAGGCTCAACAAGGTGGGTATTAAAAAAGTAGCAGGTATTCATCGGGGATTTTCCGACCCTTATGAAAAAAGATACCGCAATAAGCCGGAATGGAGTCTAGCGATCAAAGTCAAAGAACTTATCCCCGGCCTATCTGTAATCTGCGACCCTAGCCATATTTGCGGCACAAGAGAGATCATAGCCTCGGTGAGTCAAAGAGCCATTAACTTTGGATTAGACGGACTCATGATTGAAACTCACCACGATCCAGATAATGCCTGGAGCGATGCAAAACAGCAGATCACTCCGGAAATGCTCAAGATCATTTACGAAAACCTCAGCTTTAGAGAAACAGTTGATGAGAGACCTGAAGTCATTAGTGAGCTAGAAAAATTCAGACAAAAAGTTGACTTGCTCGATACGCAGATCATTGAACTTTTGGCGGATCGTTTTCAAGTGATCAAACAGGTTGGTGCTTACAAAAAGGAGAATAACTTAGCCGTTTTTCAACCAGATAGATGGCATGATGTGACAGAATCTCGAATTCAAGCCGGAATGAAGAAAAATATGACCGAAAAATTCATGAAAAATTTACTTTTTGCCATTCACGAAGAATCCGTAAAACTTCAGGAGGCACTCCTTAAGGAGTCCAAAGTGGAGAAGAGTTTATGAGCCAGATAATAATAGAAGACATTCGCGTATCACTACCAGCATTTCTCAGCGAGCATGCATACAGCAAAGTCGCTGTTTTAGTCGATGAACACACTAAAGCTGATTGTCTTCCTTTGGTCCTTGATTTATTACCTGAACACCTCTTGATCGAAATCAAATCAGGTGAAGTAAACAAGAATCTACAAACCTGCGAACATATATGGTCTGCCTTGACCAATGAAGCTTTCGACCGTAAAGCATTACTCATTAATTTAGGCGGAGGCGTGATCGGTGATATGGGCGGTTTTTGTGCTGCTACTTATAAAAGAGGTATAGACTTCATCAACATCCCGACTACTCTTTTGGCTGCTGTAGATGCCAACGTTGGAGGAAAGCTTGGTATAGATTTCATGGGCTTCAAAAACCATATTGGCTTGTTTCAAGACCCCATCGCAGTTTTCGTTGACCCAATCTTTTTGAATACCCTTCCTGAAAATGAATTGAGATCAGGGTTTGCAGAAGTCATCAAACATGGGCTTATCGCAGATGCAGACTACTTTCGATCTATAAAAACCGATGGCCTATCGCAGGAAAACTGGCAAGCTGTTATCGCACATTCAATTGAGATCAAACAAGCTATTGTCAAAGAAGACCCATTAGAAAAAGGATTGCGCAAGGTGCTCAACTTTGGCCATACGATCGGCCATGCCATTGAAAGTGCATACTTAGGCACTGAAAAGCACTTATTGCATGGTGAAGCGATTGCGATAGGCATGTTTTGTGAAACTTACTTATCTCACAAGATCTTAAACTTAAAGGAAGTCGAAATGGATGAAATTTGTGATTCGATTCTGCGGATTTATCCCGACCTTACTATTGACAAAAAGGACTTCACAACGTTCATCAAACTCATGTATCAAGACAAAAAAAATAGCAATGGTTTATTGAACCACTCACTCCTATATGCAATCGGAGTGGCTACTCCGGATATTTCGATTGATGAAAAACAAGTGTTGGATGCCCTCTACTTTTATCTGACTAAACGAGACGCTGTTGGAAACTAAAATATTGAAGCGCAATTCTATTCTGAAAGAAGTAGAGCTTCCTCTTGAAGCTTCTAAATCTGAAAGTAATCGCGCCCTGATCATTAATGCGTTGTCTGGTAATAAATCTGTTTTATACAACCTTTCCAATGCCCGCGATACAGTTACCATGAAAGCTTTGCTTGAGAGTAATGAAGAAACTCTGGATGTGATCGATGCTGGGACGACCATGCGTTTTCTTACGGCCTATTCTCTCTTTCTTGAAAAATCAGTCGAGCTCACGGGAACCGACCGTATGCAGCAGCGTCCAATCAAAATACTGGTTGATGCACTCAAAAAGATCGGAGCAAAGATCAAATACCAAGGAGAAAAGGGCTTTCCTCCGTTAAAGATTAAGCCACTTCAAACACAAAAAAATAATGAGATCAAAATCAAAGGTGATGTAAGTAGTCAATACATTTCCGCCCTATTGATGATCGCACCAAGGCTTGAACATGGATTAAGCATACATTTAAAAGGTAAAATTGGTAGCAGACCTTACATCCAAATGACTTTGGATATGATGAAGTTGTTTGGCATTAAAGCAACCTGGACTAACAATACCATAGAAGTACCTGCTCAAAACTATCTGAGCTACCCCTATGTAGTAGAATCTGATTGGTCGGGCGCAAGTTACTGGTATGCCTTTGTGGCGCTAGCCGAAGAGGCAAGTCTCAAATTGAAGGGCTTAAGACAAAAATCACTACAAGGTGATATCGCCATTGTACACATCATGAACCGATTGGGTGTAATGAGCACCTTCGAAGAAGATGGTGTGGTATTGAAGAAAATACCCACCCAAAAAGAATTTGATTACGATTTTTCTGATTGCCCTGATCTTGCTCAAACAGTGGCTGTCGTTTGTGGTATGAAAGGTATTCCATGTAGAATGACTGGACTCGAAAGTCTCAAGATAAAAGAGACCGATCGGATCAAAGCTTTGAAAAAAGAATTGAAAAAATTTAAGGTTAAACTTAAGGAAGTAGAACAAGGTGTATGGGAGGTAAAATCCCGTTATGAGCCTTTTAAGGAAGTGGTTGAAATAGAAACATATGACGATCACCGAATGGCTATGGCTTTTGCACCGATCTCAACACTTCAGGAAATCAAGATCAAAGACCCTAGTGTAGTTAATAAATCCTACCCTAGTTTTTGGGAGCATGTCAGTTTAGTGACAGATCCTTCTTAAGAATTGAATCAATTAAGTAGCTCTTCGGTTATCTTAGGGTCTAATCTTTATTATGTCGAAAAAGAACAAGCTCAATAACATTACGGTAAAAGAAGTATTCAACACCATCATCTGGCCTAAAAGAGGCATGCTCTTCTTTGGCCTACTATTGATACTACTTAGAAGTGCTGCCACTATCATTCCTCCAAAAGCCACACAGTACCTCATTGATGACGTGGTTATTGATGGAGATATTAACGAACTCAAGAAAATTGTTGCTGTAATTGTATTGGCGATCATTGTTCAAGCTGTCACGTCCTTTGTGCTTACCAGAGTTTTAAGTGTTCAAGCACAAAAACTTATCGCCACCTTAAGAGTCAAAGTCCAAAAGAAAATTCTTTCTCTACCCATCAACTTTTTCGATAGTCAGAAATCAGGTGCCTTGGTCTCGAGAATCATGACTGATGTTGAAGGTGTTAGAAATCTTGTTGGAACTGGCTTCGTTCAACTTATCGGTGGTGTAATCACAGCTGTTGCAGTATTGATCATTTTGATAGACACCAACGCAACTTTAACCGCTCTTATCGTTTTGCCAATCATTCTCTTTGGTGTCATTGCCATGAAAGCATTCGGTTTTTTAAGACCTGAATTTAGAAAAAGGGGAAAGTTGAACGCAGAAGTTACTGGTAGGCTGACAGAAACACTAAATGGTGTGAGGGTGATCAAAGGTTTCAGTGCTGAAAAGCAAGAAACCAAAGTCTTTGAAAAAGGGGTTGACTCACTTTACCAAGTTGTTAAAAAGACGCTCACGGCAACCGCAGTTGTTTCAAGTTCTGCTACATTCTTACTGGCAGGTGTGGCTAGTACAAGTATTCTCGGTATTGGAGGGTACTACATTATCCAAGGAGAAATGACAGCCGGACAGCTATTTGCTTTTATCGGTTTATTGGCCGTTGTAGTGGCTCCCGTGCTTCAGATGTCAAATATTGGAAGCCAGATCACAGAAGCTTTCGCTGGTCTTGATCGTACAGAAGAGATCATGAAAATGCCTTCTGAGGAAGAAGATGAGAACAGAACGGTCGATATAGAAAACATTGATGGAGATGTGATCTTCAAAGATGTCACCTTTGCTTATGAGGATGAAGAAGTGATCAAAGGCATAAATTTCGAGGCAAAGCCTGGATCAGTCACTGCACTCGTGGGATCATCTGGATCTGGTAAATCAACCATTGCTGGACTTGTCGCAACATTTCTAAACCCTAAAACAGGGTTGATCACTGTCGATGGAAAAGATATTTCAACAGTCAAGCTCAACAGTTTTAGAAAGCAACTTGGGGTGGTTCTACAAGATGATTTCCTTTTTGAAGGCACTATAAGGGAGAACATTCTATTTCCAAGACCAAATTCCACGGAAGAAGAATTAACAGCAGCTGTAGAAGCAGCATATGTCAATGAGTTTACCGACCGCTTTGAAAAAGGACTTGATACAGTTATTGGCGAAAGAGGAGTGAAACTATCTGGAGGACAACGACAACGTATTGCCATTGCAAGAGCAGTTTTGGCCGATCCAAGAATTCTTATTCTGGACGAAGCGACATCCAATCTGGATACGGAAAGTGAGACCTTCATTCAACAGAGTTTGAACGAACTCATGAAAGGTAGAACAACCTTCGTGATCGCTCACCGTCTGAGCACGATTCGAAAAGCAGATCAGATTCTTGTTATTGAAAATGGTGAGATTGCAGAGCGAGGAGATCATGACGACCTCATTAAGAAAGAAGGTAGATACTATCAGCTCTACACTTACCAGGCGAGAATATGATTTTTGCTATCTTCAGTATATGAAGATAGCATTTACCCTTCTCTTTTCCTTAATATCGATAGCGTTAGCAGCTCAAAGCCCTACGCGTTTTGCTCAAGAAGTCAAGAAATTCGAGAATACCGCAGAGAACTACCCTGAAGAAAACAGGATCGTTTTTACTGGCAGCTCATCGATTCGATTGTGGACAGATTTCAAAAGCTATTTCCCAGAACACAATGTTATCAACACAGGGTTTGGAGGAAGTGAAACTACGGATCTATTATTCTATAAGGATGTGTTGATCGGACAATATTCACCCAAACAAGTTTTCATTTATGAAGGAGATAACGACATCAATTCGAACAAACCACTTCTTTATGTATTGAATAATATGATCAGTCTAGTATTTGCCTTGCAATATCAAGGCATAGAAGATATTGTGATCATCTCTCCAAAGCCTAGCATTGCCAGATGGCAACTGAAGGAATCTTACGAAAAACTGAACGAGGCATTAAAGACAGTTGCAAGTATCGATGATGGTGTACGATTCGCAGATGTTTGGACACCAATGCTCAATGAAGATGGTAGCCTAAAGGAAGATCTATTTATAGATGATGGCCTCCACATGAATAAAAAGGGCTATGATATATGGATCAAAGTGATTGCACCTCTTTTATTAAAATAATTCTAGTTCATAAAACATCCTTTGAGCCCTTTCAGGGCTTTTTTTATGCCCTTTTCTGTCTTTTCTAGTCGAATGCAATAAATTTTTTATTTACATATGTTGAATTTTACATATTATTAATTCATATTTGAAATGTAGTAACCTAAACATATGAAGACCTTAGCCCTATATGCACTACTGCTGGGCGCGGGGGTAATGACTGTTCACTCTGACGTTGAAGTTGAGATGCTATAATTCTGCTATCTAGGAAATTAGGGATAGATGAATCAAATAGGCTTCTATCATTTTTAAAGCAATTCAAGTACCATTTGTCAAATGATATGTGATTTACTAATTGAATAAATCCTCATAATATATATTCACTACTAAATGACATAACATTAGCGCAAAAAGAATCAAAAAAACAGAATTACTATATAAAAACTAGAATATACCGAACCTATAGATAAGACCTTGGTGATGTTACAGCACTATAACGTTCATAACGTTAGCGTTGACTAGGTAACATTAAAATTGGGACCTGCTGGGGGTCCTTTTTTGATTATAGATCCTGCAAATAAAATGGCACCAGTTTTAGTCGACTTCCATACCAGCTGAACATTTCACCATCCACGAGTTGGATATTCGTCTGAGGTAATAATTCCTTGAAGCGTTGAATGTGCTTTTCTTTAAACGGAAAGGGTTCCGATGATAGCAATAGGTGATCTGGTGAAAGACGCGTTAAGGTCTGCTCTGAAATTTCAGGATATCGAAGTTCATTAATGAGGTTATCAAAACCACTTTCTTTTAACATGTTCGCAATGAAAGTATTTCTTCCTGCCACCATCAACGGTTCATTCCAAATCAGATATACGCAAGAGCCATTATACTTTGATTTTAGATTAACAAATGCCCCAATAATCTCACCCACAATTCGCGTGGCCTTTTTGGTAGAATTGGTCAATTCTCCAATTTGAAGAATCATTTGCATGGCGTCTTTTAGTGTACTCACTTCAGACATCCATACGGGAAAGTCTTCCGCTAGCGCTTCGATCTTTTCCTTGTCGTTTTCTTCCTTATTTCCAATAATAAGGTCCGGCTTGAGCGCCTTGATCTTGTCTAAATTGAAGTCTTTGGTTCCTCCAACAACTGCTTTCTCCTTTCTTAGCTGAACTGGATGAATACAAAACTTGGTAATTCCAATTAACTTTTCACCAAGGCCTAGATCATACAGGAGTTCGGTTTGAGAGGGGACTAAAGAAATAATGCGCTCAGGCCACTTAGGCACCTGAACGCATCTTCCCATTTGATCGATCACTTCGATCATTTTAAATATCTAAAGTCATGATCAGCGTTTAATTGTATCAAGAATTGATACATCAACTCAATCACTTGCTCAATATCATTTTCGTGAGCAGTTTCTACTGTAGTATGCATATACTTCAAAGGTAATGAGATCAATGATGATGGCACACCTTCATTAGAGTAAGCAAAAGCATCGGTATCTGTCCCAGTCGATCTTGAAGATGCAAAGCGTTGAAAAGGAATATCATTCTT
Organism: Roseivirga sp.; assembly: GCA_965659985.1. Classification (GTDB taxonomy): domain Bacteria; phylum Bacteroidota; class Bacteroidia; order Cytophagales; family Cyclobacteriaceae; genus Roseivirga. Next base: position 43,297 of record CBFHYE010000150.1, read on the forward strand.
TTCAGCTACCTCGATCACCATATTAAGCACATTATTATGTACTGCAGGACCATACGCCAAGACCGGCCCATCTCCTGCTTTTTGATCACCTTGTAACTTCTTATCATACATTGGCGATTGTGTATCATGACAAACATCGGTGATAATTGCAACATCAGGTTTGATCTTTGCTGCGATCATTTCTGCACCGCGCAACCCGATCTCTTCCTGAACAGCATTGACTACATAAAGGCCGAAAGGAAGCTTCTTGCCTTGCTCACTTAATTTTCTCGCCACTTCAGCGATCATATAACCACCAACGCGATTATCAAGTGCTCTACCACACCAATATTTGTTGTTCAATTTAAAAAGTTCATCCTCAAAAGTGATCACGGTTCCAACATGAACCCCCATCTCAAGGACTTCTTCTTTAGAACTCGCGCCTACATCGATGAAAATATTCTTTAAGGTAGGTCCATCTTCCTTTGATTTATCTCTCACATGAATAGCCGGCCAACCAAAAACGCCTTTCACCACACCTTTACTTCCATGTAGATTAACTCTTTTGGAAGGTGCGATTTGATGGTCTGAACCACCATTTCTTACCACATAGATGTAACCATCACTACTGATGTAATTGACAAACCAACTGATCTCATCTGCATGAGCTTCGATCACCACTTTATAAGGCGCATCTGGATTGATCACACCAACCGCTGTTCCGTAATTATCTGTAAAATGGGTGTCAACAAAAGGTTTTACATAATCTAGCCAAATCTGTTGACCAGAGCTTTCAAAACCCGTTGGAGATGCATTATTTAAATATTGATATAAAAACTCTTCGCTCTTCTTATCCATACTACGCTTTACTTATTCGTCTTTATTTATGAATCGAAATCACAATGGAATGTTCCCATGTTTTTTCTTTGGTAAGGTATCTACTTTATTTTCCAGCATTTTAAATGCCTTGATCAGCTTAGCTCTTGATGTACTTGGCGTGATCACTTCGTCTACATAACCCCTTCTGGCCGCACTATAAGGATTGGCAAACTTAGCTGTGTACTCATCTACCTTCTCTTCTAGTTTAGCTTCAGGATCATCAGCTGCCGCAATTTCTTTCCTAAAAATGATTTCCGCTGCCCCTTTTGCTCCCATTACTGCAATCTCTGCCATTGGCCATGCAAAGTTCATATCTGCGCCAATATGCTTTGAGTTCATCACATCGTAAGCTCCTCCGTAGGCCTTTCGCGTGATCACCGTGATCCGGGGTACAGTGGCTTCGGAGAATGCATAAAGCAGTTTAGCGCCATTGGTAATGATACCGTTCCATTCCTGGTCAGTACCTGGCAAGAACCCAGGAACATCCTCTAATACAAGTAATGGAATATTAAAGCAATCACAGAAGCGAACAAAACGTGCACCCTTGTTACTCGCATCAATATCCAAAACTCCTGCTAAGGATGCCGGCTGATTACCCACAAGCCCGATACTTCTTCCCGCTATTCGAGCGAAACCAACAATAATATTATCCGCAAAATTCTTATGTACCTCGAAGAAAGAATTCTCATCGACAAGGTTGTTGATCACATCGTGCATATCATAAGGTTGATTGGGATTATCAGGAATGATATGATTTAGTGCAGGTCTTGATTCTTCCGTAGCCTCGTAGGGAAAGACAGGTGTCTTTTCCTCACAATTTTGAGGGATATAACCCAATAACTTTCTCAAGTCTTTTAAACACTGAACTTCATTTGGACTTGCAAAATGTGTTACACCACTTTTTGTACTATGTGTACTTGCACCACCTAGCTCTTCAGAGGTTACATCCTCTTGTGTTACGGTTTTGACCACATTTGGGCCGGTAACAAACATGTAAGAGGTATTCTCAACCATAAAGATGAAATCCGTAATGGCTGGTGAATAAACTGCGCCACCGGCACAGGGCCCCATAATTGCTGAGATCTGAGGGATAACCCCTGAAGCTCGGGTATTGCGATAAAAAATATCGGCATAACCGCCAAGCGAAACCACTCCCTCTTGAATTCTTGCTCCTCCTGAATCATTCAACCCAAAAACTGGCGCACCATTCTTCATGGCTAAGTCCATGATCTTACAGATCTTCTCAGCATGTGTCTCAGATAACGAACCTCCGAATACAGTGAAATCTTGAGAATAAACATATACCAAACGACCATGCACAGTGCCATAGCCTGTAATAACTCCATCACCTAGGTATACTTCTTTGTCCAAGCCAAAATCAGTAGCGCGGTGCTCAACAAATTTTCCGATTTCTTCAAATGAGTTTTCATCAAGAAAGATATCAATCCGCTCTCTAGCTGTTAATTTTCCTTTTTTATGTTGTGAGGCAATTCGCCTTTCTCCTCCTCCTTTTTCGGCTAGTTCGTGTTTATCTTGAAGTAATTGATACTTCTCTTTTTTGGCTAAAACTTTGACTTCTTTCGGTTGGTTCGAATTTGATTTCATGCTTATCAAGGTTGGCCTCAAATATATAGAGAACGGGCGAAAATCAGAGGATACTCTAACCTTTTGATATGGGCGGAGTGTGGTTTTTCCGTTTATTCGTTTAAATTCGGCCAACCAATTTCGAAAAGAGTGTAGCGATGCGAAAGGCAGTGATCGATCTGGGTACCAATACTTTTCACCTATTCATTGTAGAGATCAATGAACAGGAACTTACTGCCCTATACAAAGAAAAAATTGCTGTAAAATTAGGGCAAAACGGCATATCTAAAGGCAAGATCGCAAAAGACGCCATTAAGCGCGCCCTCCATACACTTGAGATATATAGAGACATCATAGATCAGTTTGAAGTAGAGGAAGTGATCGGGGTCGCAACCAGTGCCATCCGCAATGCAAAAAACGGACAGGAACTCGTTACACTGATCAAAGAACAAACAGGACTAGAAATCACCATCATAGATGGCAACCGTGAAGCAGAGCTGATATTCAAAGGTGTTCAAGCAGCTATCGACCTTGGTGAGACGAACAAACTCATCATGGATATTGGAGGTGGCAGTGTTGAGTTCATCATTGGAAATCAAGATGATCTCCTTTGGAAACAGAGTTTTGAAATTGGGGCACAACGCTTATTAGATCAATTTCATAAAGTTGATCCAATGCCTGCCAAGAGTCACAGCGAAATCTTTGCCTTCCTCGATAGAGAATTAGCTCCTCTTCGGGCGGCCATCAAAGCTTACAGGCCCCAAAGCCTCATCGGTTGCTCAGGTACTTTTGACACCCTGTGTGAAATTCATAATGCAGGAAAAGGGCAATCACAACAAACCAACAACATTATTCAAGCGCTCCCTTTTAATGCTTATCGCGAAATACACAGAGAGTTATTGATCAAAAACAAACAAGAACGTTTGAATATACCAGGAATGGTCACTATGAGAGTGGATATGATCGTAGTCGCGAGTTGTCTGATCTCTTATGTTACTGAACACTTACAAACAGAAGAAATTATTGCCTCTTCTTATGCGCTAAAAGAAGGACTTCTTTATGAAAGAGAGCAAAAACCTATCTCGGAGACCTTATCTTAGCGTCAACAATGTCAACATATCATTACAACACCCTTTATCAATTTGCTTATTCCGTATTCCAAAGCATGGGATGCTCAGAAGCGCATGCTAAAACGGCCACCGACACCTTGCTCTCTGCAGACCTCAGGGGAGTAGACTCTCATGGGGTTGCCCGTCTCAAGGGCTACGTTCGGCTCTGGGAAAAAGGAAGGATCAACACAACTCCCAACATTCAAATCGTACATGAAACACCAAGTACCGCAGTTGTCGATGGTGATGGCGGTTTGGGTCTAGTGGTCGCTCCATTTGCTATGGAGGTGGCCATTGAAAAAGCTAAGACAGCAGGCACTGGATGGGTATCGGTCAAGGGGTCTAATCACTATGGAATTGCTGGCTATCATGCTTTGCAAGCGGTAAAACATGACATGATCGGGATGAGCATGACCAATGCCAGCCCCCTCGTTTCCCCAACCTTTTCAAAAGAAAGACTATTAGGTACAAATCCTATTGCTGTTGCCATACCAGCTAACGAAGAACCTCCCTATGTAGGGGATTTTGCAACTACGCCAGCGGCCAATGGGAAGCTTGAAGTATTACAAAGAAAGGGTGGAGATGCCCCACTCGGCTGGATTCAAGATAAAGAAGGAAATGAAACAACGGATGCCCATGGAGTCAAGGAAGGTGGCGCCTGGCTTCCTTTAGGTGGGAACCGCGAACACGGGAGTCATAAGGGATATATTCTCGGCTCTGTGGTCGACATCTTCTCAGCAGTACTTTCTGGTGCAAATTATGGTCCTTGGGCTCCTCCTTTTGTGGCTTTTATGGAGCCAGCGGCAAACCCACCAGGAAAAGGACTAGGTCATTTCATGGGTGCCATGAGAGTAGACGCCTTTCGTCCGGCAGATGAATTTAAAGCTCATATGGACAATTGGATCAGGCGATTTAGAAACTCCACGCCAATCAATGAAGATCAACCTGTATTAATTCCAGGTGACCCAGAAAGAGCTAAGGAAAAGGAGAGATTGGCCAATGGAATTCCATTGCTTCAACCTGTTGTAGATGATTTGAATGGGTTGGCTGAGAAGTTCAAAATTCAACCTATAGGGTAAATCCTGCTCTGATCACCCAGGCACTCCCATATGGTGACTTCAATTCATCATGCAAAAGATTGTACATTACAAATAAGCTGACCCCGCCACGTTTAAAGGCTGGCTGAAATATCCCCGCACCGATGAACAGACCCGGTATCCACTCTCGCTGTGTAGTACCGGAACCATCCAATCTTGGGACCTCATTATTAATAGATTCGAACTCGGTATGAAAATAGTATTGGTCAAAAACCCTATAGCGAAGAAAAGTCCTTCCTCCATAAAGGCTGCTTTTCACATCAATGGTCCGATTACTGAAAAAATCATAGTATTCTCTTGAAAGGTAGATATAGGTAGCGCCTAGACCCATTGACAAATTCCGGTCGATCATATAACCCCAAAGTGGAGAAACATCAATGAACGTATTCGTTCCAAAACTAAGTGCTAAGTTGCCACCAAAATAAGAACGCTCTGCAAAAGACAAATGGCTTAAGGAGTTTTCATTGACCTCTTCTGTCTTAGTTTCTGGCACCTCCTCCTCATAATAAACTTGTGCCTGTGTCAGTACAATTAGAAAAGGGATAAATAGAATGGTAAGAATAAACTTTTGCATAGTTCCTAAACGAAAAAGTCCTCAATTGAGGACTTAATTTTATGAATATTTTAATTAATCTTCTGTGACCACGACATAAAGATCTTCCGAAGGCTTTTTCATCAAATAGCGCTCTCGTGCAAATTTCTCGAGCAGTCGGTTATTCGTCTTTAATTCTTTTCTGTCTTTTAGAACTTCCTCCTTTTTCTCTAAATAATAGGCCTTTTGTGAGGTCAGTGTATTAAGCTTCGATGTCAGTTTATACTGAGCCACAAAACCATTTGAATCGATCAATGACATCCAAATCACAAAAAATAGACCTACAATAAAGTAGAAGTTCGTCATGAACTTCGGAAGCTTGGTGAAAGGTTTCATAAATTAAAGATAAGGAGAAAGTTTGAATATTATCAAATGTGTAGTTTCCAGAATAGAAATCACAGGGCATCTAGCTACATATCGGTCAAAAAAAAGCCCACTCAATTGAGCAGGCTTATATAAACATTCATCAAGCACCTAGGCACTCAGTACTAGGATCTATTAATAAGCTTTTCTGAAATCTTTACCTGGGAATTTTGCAACCTCAGCTAACTCTTCTTCGATGCGAAGTAACTGATTGTATTTAGCCATTCTATCAGAACGAGAAGCAGAACCCGTCTTGATCTGGCCGGTGTTTAAGGCAACTGCTAAGTCTGCAATCGTATTGTCTTCTGTTTCACCAGATCTGTGAGACATTACAGCAGTGTATCCATTTCTATTGGCCAAGCTAACCGCTTCGATCGTCTCTGTTAATGTACCGATCTGATTCACTTTGATCAAGATTGAATTGGCGATATTATTGTCTATGCCTTTCTGCAATCTTTCCACATTGGTAACGAATAGGTCGTCTCCTACCAATTGTACTTTGTCACCAATCTTTTCGGTTAGCGCTTTCCAACCTTCCCAATCATCTTCGAACATTCCATCCTCAATGGAGGCTATTGGATAGTTTTCAGAAAGTTTAGCCAAATAGTCAGCCATTTCTACTGGCGTCTTTTTCTCACCCGTTGAATCTTTGAAATAATATACATTCTCATCTTCCAGATAAAATTCAGAAGATGCTACGTCCAATGCATAAACAAAGTCATCGCCCACTTTATAACCGGCATTGGTCACTGCCTCAGAGATCACTTGTAATGCCTCGTCATCAGAACCTAGATTAGGCGCAAAACCACCTTCATCGCCAACGTTAGTCGCAAGACCTCTCGCTGAAAGCACTTTTTTCAAATGATGGAAAACCTCTGCTCCCATTCTGATCGCTTCACTAAAAGTCTCCGCCCCAACAGGCATGATCATAAATTCTTGAAAATCAATAGAGTTATCTGCGTGCGATCCCCCATTGATAATGTTCATCATAGGAACTGGCAAAGTGTTGGCATTAACGCCACCAACATATCTGTATAAAGGAAGTCCTAACTCAGCTGCAGCCGCTTTTGCAACGGCTAGAGAAACACCAAGAATGGCATTCGCACCTAAGTTGCTTTTGTTAGGCGTGCCATCCGCTTCTAACATGATCTTATCGATCAAATTTTGCTCAAATACAGAGAACCCAATCAGCTCTGCAGCTAATGTATCGTTCACATTCTGAACCGCATTCTCAACACCTTTACCTAGGTAAACATCTTTGTCGCCATCTCGAAGCTCAACGGCCTCGTGTGCACCAGTTGAGGCCCCAGAAGGCACAGCTGCTCTACCTAAAATTCCGTTTTCTGTGATCACGTCTACCTCTACAGTAGGATTCCCTCTTGAATCGAGAATTTGACGTGCGTGGATGCTTTCGATTAAGCTCATATTGGTGTTCTTTTTAAGATTTTAATAGGTTGATAAACTCGTCAAACAAATAACGAGAATCGTGTGGTCCCGGACTAGACTCTGGGTGATATTGTACGGAAAACGTTTTCTGTCCTTTTACCTTGATCCCAGCACAGGTATTGTCGTTCAAATTCACATGCGTAAGTTCTACAAGATCTGATTTCTCCACATCCTCTCTACTTACTGCAAACCCATGATTCTGTGATGTCACTTCTGATCTGCCTGACACCAGATTTTTAACTGGATGATTTAACCCCCTGTGACCATTGTGCATTTTAAAAGTAGAAACACCACATGCCAAGGAGATGATCTGATGACCTAAGCAAATACCAAATAAAGGCTTACCCGATGCCATAATCTCTTTAGCCGTTGCTACTGCATAGTCCATTGATGCCGGATCACCAGGCCCATTAGACAAGAAAAATCCATCAGGTTGCCAAGCCTCTATCTCAGCAAAAGGTGTTTTGGCAGGAAAAACTTTTAAGTAAGTACCTCTGCTTGACAAGTGCTTCAAAATTGATGTTTTCACACCTAGGTCTAATACAGCTACTTTAAACTCTGCAGATTCATCACCAACATAATACGGTTCTTTTGTACTCACGAAAGATGAGAGTTCAAGACCCGACATATCTGGCACTTCGGCTAACTTTCTTTGTAACTCTTCTTCAGAAAGATCTTCCGAGGAAATAATCGCATTCATTGCTCCTTTATTTCTGATCTCTCTAACCAAAAGGCGAGTATCTAATTCGGAGATACCGACAATATTGTTCTTCTCTAAATAATCTTGTAGAGAACCACTTCCAGTAGGTCTACTAAAATCTTGAGAAAAATCATTCACCACTAAACCTCTGATCTGAGGATTGGCTGATTCCTGCTCATTATCCTGAACACCATAATTACCGATGTGCGAAGTCGTATTGACCACGATCTGTCCGTAATAGGAAGGATCTGTATAGATCTCCTGATATCCGGTCATTCCCGTGTTGAAGCAGATTTCTCCGCCTGTTGTACCTATTTTACCGATTGCAATGCCTTCGAAACGTGAACCGTCTGCTAGAAGAAGCACTGCCTTTTGCTGAGATTGCTTATGATTATGCGACATATTTTGATTGGCGTGCGATTTTTCGCATCGTGCAAAAATAACAGAGATTTGGCATTGGTCAAAGCCGTATGCCTTATCATTATGAATAGTGCATTTAAGCGGAGCGGTGAAGTGCCTTAAACTTATAACTCTATAAAAAAAGCCCTATCAAATTTGATAAGGCTCATTCTTTATTTTCTTAATCCTATGCGACTTTTAATTTGGCTTCTTCTGGTCTACCCAAAGCATATAGCATTTTTACATGATCTTTGAAAGCATGTGATAAGGTAGGTTTAGAGTGATAGGGTATACCAAACTCTTCAGCTGTTTGCTTCACGATAGGGGCCAACTTGTGGTAATGCACATGGCACACATTAGGTAACAAATGATGCTCAACCTGATAGTTCAACCCGCCTACAAGCCATGTGAATATTTTGTTATTTGGGCAAAAGTTGGTCGTAGTCAACAATTGGTGCACTGTCCAATTATTGTCGACTTTACCTGACTCATCTTGCACTGGGAAATCCAAAGAAGGCATGATGTGTGCCATTTGAAAAACAAAGCCAAGAGCCAAGCCAGTGACAAAATGCATGGCAATAAATGAAACAACAATAACCCAAGTGCTCACTGGTAGCATGATCAATGGTAAGACCAAAGCATATACATAATAGACCAGTTTCCAAGCCAAGGCACCTAACTGTACTCTTCGATACTCATTTTTATTTTCTAAGAAGCCCATCTTTCTGAATTGCTTCATTTTTACGAAGTCCTTTAAAGTGATCCAAGAAAGGGTAGACATCCCATAAAAAAACCAGAAATAAATGTGTTGATAACGATGAACATTAAGATGCTCTTTATGCGGATCAAACCTCAAAAAGAAAGGTTGATCTAAGTCATTGTCAGCATTATTTATATTGGTGTATGAATGGTGCAAAACGTTATGCTGAATCTTCCACACCGTACGATTGGCACCAATCATGTTCATGGTCAAACTCAATATATTATTAACCGTCTT
>CBFHYE010000151.1:0-3269 GCA_965659985.1 Roseivirga sp.
GTTACTGAAGACAGGAAAAATGATGTGCAAGCTCTATTTCCAAAGCATGAGCTTGTTTTTAAGCCATCGAGTAAGGGTAAATACATTAGTGTAACGGCCAAAGTGATGATGCCTTCAAGTGACAAGGTGATCGAGGTATACAAGGCGGCCAGCGAAATCCAAGGCCTAATTTCACTTTAATGAAAAAGGGATCAATCATATTGATCCTGATCTCTGTTCTTTTTGCTTGTAGTAAAAAGTCAGAAACGAGTTCAACAGTTTCCCCAAAAAGCAATACACCCGCACCACAAGTAACTACTCCTTTAGAAGAGATTAATTCTGAAAGAACGGAATGGCAAAATCCAGAATTGGTTATCTCTATGCTGGGCGATCTGGCAGGTCAAACAGTTTTGGATATAGGTGCTGGTGCCGGTTACTTCACATTTAAAATAGCAGATAAAGCGCAAAAGGTCATTGCCCTTGATATTGATCCAAAGGCGCTTGAATACATAGAAGACCAAAAACAGATCTTGGGTGGCTGGACAGATAATATCGAAGCACGATTGACTCCGCCTGATGTGCCTAATTTACTACCTAATGAAGTGGACAAAGCTTTGATCGTGAATACCTATAACTTTCTGCCAGATCGAATGACCTATTTACCAAGGCTTTTAGAAGGGATGAAGCCCGATGCACTACTAGTTGTGGTTGACTTTAAAAAAGGTAATATTCCCGTTGGACCAAGTGATGATTTTAAATTGGATCCCACAATGGTGAGGAGAGAATTGAGAAAAGCAGGCTTTAAACAAATCAATATTGACTCCGAGATGTTAACCTACCAATACATTGTAACTGCAAAAAAGAAGTAGATATGTGGAATGAAATTGATAATAAACTCGTAAGGGAATTTAAGTTTAATGATTTTACTGAGGCTTTTGCCTTTATGACGAAAGTGGCCATTCATGCTGAAAAGATGAATCATCATCCCAATTGGTCAAATGTATGGAATACGGTGAATATTGAATTGACCACTCACGATGAGGGGAATACCATCACTCAAAAAGATAGAGATCTAGCGGCTAAAATTGACGAATTGGTCTAATGGAGAATTGCCGATTATATCTGGTGCCAACACCCATCGGCAATCTCGATGATATCACGCTACGGGCGATTAAAGTAATGCAAGAGGTGGACGTGATCTTGGCTGAGGATACTCGGACTTCTGGTAAACTCTTAAAGCATCTCAATATCAGCAAGCCCCTTCAAAGTTATCATATTCACAATGAGCATAAAGCCGTGGAGCAGCTTATTGTTAGGATGCAAAATGGAGAAACTTTTGCCTTGATCTCAGATGCAGGGACTCCAGCTATTTCGGATCCAGGTTTTTTGTTGGTCAGGGAAGCTATTGCTGCTGACATTGATGTGAACTGTCTACCAGGGGCGACTGCTTTTGTGCCGGCCCTGGTGAATTCTGGCTTGCCGTCAGATAAATTCGTTTTTGAAGGATTCTTGCCGCACAAAAAGGGTCGGCAAACCCGCTTGAAGATCTTGGCTGAAGAAGAAAGAACCATTATTCTGTATGAATCTCCTCACCGCCTGATCAAGTGTTTAGAGGAACTCAAAGAATTCTGTGGCGATCGGCAGGTTTCTGTTTCTCGTGAATTGACCAAAATGTTCGAAGAAAATGCTCGTGGGACACTTTCTGAGATAATCGCTTACTTCACAGAAAAAGGAGTGAAAGGCGAGTTTGTGATCGTGCTAGAAGGGAAGAACTAATTATCTTTGCGGCATGCAACAGCTACTCCAAGAAGTGATCGTTTTGGTAAAAGAGGTCGGAGATTTTATCCGCGCCGAGGCCCAGAATTTTGACGAATCAAAGATCGAATACAAAGGTAAGAACGACCTAGTTTCTTATGTAGACCAGGAAGCTGAAAAGCGCTTGGTGAAAGGGCTCGCTGAGTTGTTGCCAGGTTGTGGTTTTATTGCTGAAGAAGGTACTTCAACGCATAAGTCGGACACTTATAATTGGATCATAGATCCTTTGGACGGAACGACCAATTTTACGCATGGGCTTCCGGTCTTCTCGGTCTCTGTCGCTTTGATCAAACGCAAAGAGTTGAGTTTAGGTGTAGTCTATGACGTGATGCGTGATGAGTGCTTCCACGCTTCGAAGGGCAATGGCGCATTTCTCAATCATATGCCAATTTCAGTTTCGAAAACCAAGACCCTCGATAAAGCTTTATTGGCAACAGGCTTTCCTTATTATGACTTCGAACAAATGCAGCAATATTTAACCATCCTCAATGAGTTTATGCAAAACACGCATGGGCTTAGAAGAATGGGGAGTGCGGCTATTGACCTTGTTTACACCGCCTGCGGACGTTTTGAAGGTTTTTTTGAATACAACCTCAATGCTTGGGATGTTGCGGCAGGAGCTTTGATCGTTCAAGAGGCTGGGGGCATGGTCACGGACTTTAAAGGCGGTAATGATTTTCTTTTTGGTCGCCAAATAGTGGCAGGAAATGCTACACAACCTGAAATGCTTAAGATCATTCAAAAGCATTGGCATAAGTAAGTCATTCGCGATTGCGTGGGAATTCCCCTAAATTTTCCGAACTTTGAATCATTAAAATGAGTTCACAAGGCATGCAGATATTCATCGTCATTTTATTGGTTGCAGCGGCTTCCTTTTTTATGGGAAGAAAGATCTATAAGCAGTATAAAGTTGGGACAGGTTGTGAAACTGCTGGCTGCAGCGCATGTGCTCCCGATGCAAAGAAGTCATTCGAATTACCAGGGCATTTGAAAAGCTAAGCCCAAATCTGCGTTCCCTCAGAGCAATTCTTGCACATTTCGATCTCACTACGTGATTTGATCAGGCTGGCCCTGAACTGTTGATAGGCTTTGCCCCGCCAAACATTTTCAAAAGTAGATTCCGCCATTTCACCCAATTGATAATGCGCATCTTTATCGAAGCAGCAAGGCACCACCTTACCATCCCAAGTGATGACGCAGGAATGCCACATCTTCCAACCGTGATCGACTATTTGTTTTTGATGGCCCATTTTCCACTCGCCAATTGCTTGTATCGGCTATATTTTTCAATCGTAGGAATCAGCGCTGATCCTTCTTCATAATCATAGATCTGAGCGGTTTTAAAGGCGAATTCATTCACGCCAAGCGCTTTAGCTAGCTTTTTGACATCATCCAGTTGATGCTCATTGGGCTTTACCACCAAGTATTGAAATATGACATGAGGTGTTTTGGAATTCAGTGCCTTCTTCCATTTC
>CBFHYE010000152.1:0-13141 GCA_965659985.1 Roseivirga sp.
TAAATAAGTAAATCGTTTATCCACCTCCAACTTCTCAATCCTCCAACCCTCTTCAACAAGGAGAGAAATAAAGCTCCTTCCAAATATTTCTAGATTCACTTTTCGATGACTTTGAAAATATTTGGAATCTCTTTGAAATGATACCCTTCTTTAGCTTTTATCTATTATTTTTAGTATTACTAATTATTATAGTTGGTGTATAAAGGAAGGGGAGCACAACAGCAGTTAAAAAATAGGTTTCTGATGCACGAGTATGTGCAAGAACACCTGGAAGGCATTGATGAATTCGATGAGGAGGCGCCCAAATCTAAATACGTTCCCATTTTTCCAAAAACCATCGTCAATAAGGTAGATAGTCCAGATGTAGGCATGGGTTATTCCATTAACCCCTATCAAGGCTGTGAGCATGGCTGCATTTATTGCTATGCTCGCAATTCACATGAGTACTGGGGCTACAACCCAGGTTTGGACTTCGAGCGAGTCATCTTATACAAAGAAAATGGCCCACAGTTACTCGAAAAGCATTTCCAAAATCCTAATGGGCAACCCAATACCATCGTTTTGTGTGGCAATACAGATTGCTACCAACCACTCGAAAAAAAACTGAAGATCACTAGAAAAATGCTTAAGGTCTTTCTCAAATACAAGAATCCTGTGGGCATCATTACCAAAAATGCCATGATCACGCGTGACTTGGATATCATTCAACCTTTGGTGGAAGATCAGCTCTTCACTGCTTATTTTTCTTTGACCACATTAGATGAATCGGTTCGTAGAAAACTTGAACCAAGAACTGCGACCGCCAGACAGAAACTTAAAGCCATTGAAGCTTTGGCGAACATAGGAGCAGATGTCGGTTTAATGATCGGGCCCGTTATCCCGGGTCTGAACGACCATGAAATACCCGATATCATGAAAGCTGCGGCAAACGCTGGCGCTAAAAGAGTCAATTATACCATGGTCAGGCTCAATGGACAGATCGGAGCGCTTTTCGAACATTGGGTGCAACAAGCCTATCCCGATAGTGCAGAAAAAATCCTCAATCAGATCAAAGGGGCACATGGCGGACAACTGAACGACAGTCGATTCGGAATGCGCATAAGAGGTGATGGCAGAATGGTGCAATCCATTCAACGACTTTTTGAGCTGAGCAAAGCGAAATACTTTCCGAAAAGAGAGAAAACCCAATTACGCACTGACCTATTTGTGCGAACAAGTAAAGGGCAGATGAAGCTTTTTTAGCTGCGCGCGTTCAGTTGCAAGAGTCAGGTGCAAAACTCGTCACCCGAGCCTCATAACCTGCGTAGCAATGACTCCATCGAAGTATTCTCTTCCAACTTCGCTTTGACGTCTTCGATGGAAACCCTAATCTGGGTTAGATCATCACGATCACGAATGGTCACTGTATTGTCTTCCAGCGTTTGATGATCAATAGTAACACAATAAGGGGTGCCAATAGCATCTTGTCTTCTGTAGCGTTTCCCAATCGCATCTTTCTCATCGTACTGACAGTTGAAGTCGAACTTCAGCTCTTTCAATATCTCCTTCGCTTTCTGTGGTAACCCAGAATCTTCTTTCTTCAATAATGGCAATACGGCCACTTGATAAGGCGCCAAAGGAGCTGGTATCTTCAATACTGTTCTTTCAGAACCATCTTCTAAAGTCTCTTCCGTGAATGCTGAGGTCATGATGGCCAAGAACATACGGTCCAAACCGATTGAGGTCTCCACGACATAAGGCACATAAGACTTATTTTCTTCATGATCGAAGAACTGTAACTTTTTACCTGAATGCTCCTCATGTGCTTTCAAGTCAAAATCCGTTCTAGAGTGAATGCCTTCTAACTCTTTGAAGCCCATTGGAAATTTGAACTGAATATCAGCCGCTGCATTGGCGTAGTGGGCCAAGTTCACGTGATCATGGAAACGGTAGTTTTCTTCGTCAATACCTAAGGCCTTGTGCCAAGCAATGCGTTGTGCTTTCCAGGCTTCGTACCAATTGAGTTCTTCACCCGGCTTCACGAAGAATTGCATCTCCATTTGCTCAAATTCACGCATTCTAAAGATGAATTGACGTGCAATGATCTCATTTCTAAAGGCCTTACCAATTTGAGCAATACCAAAAGGGATCTTCATTCTCCCTGTTTTCTGCACATTAAGGTAATTGACGAAAATACCCTGCGCAGTCTCCGGTCTTAGATAGATCTTATTAGCGTCATCGGCCAATGAACCCATTTCTGTTGAGAACATCAGATTGAACTGACGCACATCGGTCCAGTTCTTAGAGCCTGAAACCGGATCTGCAATACCAAGCTCTTCTATCAAAGCTTTTACATCTGCCAAGTCACCTTTTTCAAGGCTTTCACCCATCCGCTTTTCGATCTCATCGATCTTCGCTTGGCTTCTTAGCACATTAGGATTTGTCTTTAGAAATTGTTCCTTATCGAAATCATCACCAAAACGCTTTTTCGCTTTAGCGACTTCCTTGGCGATTTTCGCATCATATTTGGCAATATGATCTTCAATAAGCACATCAGCACGATAACGTTTTTTGGAGTCCTTGTTATCGATCAAAGGATCATTAAAAGCATCAACATGACCTGATGCCTTCCAAGTAGTGGGGTGCATAAAGATCGAGGCATCAATACCAACGATATTATCATTAAGCTGCACCATGGCCTTCCACCAATAGGCTTTGATGTTGTTCTTTAACTCTACTCCATTTTGCCCATAATCATAGGCTGCGCCTAGTCCGTCATAGATCTCACTTGAAGGAAATATAAACCCATACTCCTTTGCATGCGAGGTGATCTTCTTGAGCAAATTATCGTCATTCTGTGCCATACCGCAAAGATATGTAATTGGATGTCAACAAAAAGTCATTGAAAACCAAAATAAATTAACCGATGGCATGAAAAATGCGCACTTCGTGGATTAAACCATGAGGAGGCTTTTCAAATCTATATATTTAATAACGATGAGGAGGAAACTGCTGATCATTTCGGGGATACTGATCATTATACTGATTGCCATTGTTGGTATTCAGCAGTACCAGCTATACACTACCAAACGCTACAGTCCTGAAGCCAAGGTACAATATGTAAGCAGCGATGTGCGCATAGAAGTTTTCTACAATCGCCCTTTGAAACGAGGGCGCATGATCTTTGGGGAACTGATTCCTTATGGTCAGTGGTGGAGAACAGGCGCCAACGAACCGACTACTATTAACCTTAGTCGGAATGTCACTTTTAATGATGAAAACACCCTAAAGGCAGGCAGGTACTCTATTGTCACTATACCACATGAAGACCACTGGGTCCTTGTTTTCAACAGAAAGATTCCTGATTGGGGAACAGAATACGATCCTAGCGAAAATGAACTAGAAGTCATTATGCAGATCGAAGAGCTCCCTCAAGTGGTTGAACAATTCCTAATTGATTTCATCGATGATGAAGAACAAGCGCAGCTGATCATGGCTTGGGATAACGTAAAAGCAAGCGTTCCTTTTCGAGTGCTTTGATCAACGATCAAACTTCAAGGCTACATCTTGCAAGCTAGAATTAGAACCTACCACAGTTAATACATCCCCAATCCTAAGCCGTGTATAACCATGCGTGATCAAGGTTTGACCTCCACGTGTAATAGACAGAATGATGATGTCCTGAGGTAAACGTAGATCTCTGAGTGGGATACCACGAAGATCTTGGTTGAGCACTTCCACATCCATCGTGTCCTGATCTTCTTGCATACCTAATAAAAGTGTAGCCGCTTGAGGAGAACGCACCAAATGGTCCATCAAACTTACCATGGCGGTATTCGGATCAACGATCAAACAGTCAAGGGCGTGAAATGACTCGAAGTTTTCTCTTTTGTTGAGTCGAACTACGATGTCTTTTGTACCTACATTTTCATAAATATCTTCTGCGATCTGTAAGTTTTCTTCATCAGTTAATGTTAATACAACTGCCTCCGCTTTCTTAATATCATGCGCTTCTAATGAAGCCAGACTAAAGTCATTCACCTTTCGGATCACTATATCAGGGAACTCTTCGGCATTCACATTCTCATTTTTAGTAATGATCTCGGCTTCCCAGCCATGTTCTTTAAGCTGACGGGCTAAGGCTACACTTTGTGATTCAAAACCAATGATAAAGGCATCTCTAATTCCGTCAAAATGAGGTGTATTCGCTCTTAACCTTGCTTCACCAACCAAATTGATAGACCATTTAAAAAGTGGCGGCCCCACGAATTGATTGATCACGATCACAGCAACGACTGTCGTTTGAAATGCATTTCCCCATTCCGGAAAAGCATTCGCCACAACTGTAGCCAAACCTAGGCCAACACCTGCTTGCGTTACGAAGGGCATCCACCCAATACGCCTAAACAGTGCAGGATCTCCTGCTAGTGTTCCTCCAATAAATGACCCTGCGATCATCGTTACTAAACGGATGGCAAAAAGTAAAAAAGCCACTCCGATCAAGCTCACAAGCACATCTAGTGAAACAGACGCTCCAGTTAGGGTAAAGAAGCATATATATACAACTGGGCCTACATCTTCCAATATTTTGATAAACTCCTGTCGATATTTTGAGTAATTGGTAACGAAGAAACTACCAATAATACAGACCAATAATGGTTCGAGATGAATGGATTTCCCTACCCAATCCATTGAATTATGTTCTACATAATAATTGAGCAGATAAACAGAATAGCCAATGGCAAGAATTAGAGCCGACTTTAGATAAACGTGCATTCTGATACTTAAAATCAGCGTCAGTATCTTGCCGACAACCCAGCCTAACCCAAACGAAACCGCCAGCTCCGCCAACAATATTGGCAAAAACCAAATGGTAAATGGCTCTCCACTCACTAAGGTTACAGAAAGAGAAAAACAGATCGCGAAGAGTAGAATGACCAAGAAATCTTTAATGACAGTAACACCCATGGCCATTTGCACGAAAGGACCTTTGGCTCGCATTTCATTGATGACGGCAATGGCCGATGCTGGAGAGCGCGCAACGAAAATGGTTGCCATCAACATCGCCACAGATATTTTTGTGGCCACATTCATACCCTGCATAAAGGCGATTTGATCAGCTAGAAAATAAATTAGAATCGAACTCACAATAAAGGTCACACCGAGCTGCCCAAAGGTCATCCACTTAATGCTTTTGAAGCGACTGCGCATGTCCTTGACATAAAGCTCAGCCGCAGCTGCAAAAGCGATAAAAGCTAATGAGATATCATTGATGAATTGAAGTCCAGAACCGGTTCCCTGAGGTAATAATTTGAAAATGAAAGGACCCGCCAAAAGACCAATAACCAAAAGCCCCGTGATCAATGGCAGCTTTAGCTTTTGAAAAAATTGGGCGATCTGATTCGCAGCAACAGCCACGATGGCAAAGCCTCCCAATAAGATCAAGGTCGATGTTAGGTTTTCCATAAACAGGGAAAATAAGGAGCTTTGGCCAATAGAACACTATTTGCCTTCACATTTGTTTTGAACGGGTTAACTCAGTTCAGCGATGTTGATCTTGAGTCCGTGAGTCAATGTCTTGTGCACCGGACACTTATGAGCGATCTGATGGATTCGCCTCCTTTGCTCTTCATTAATATCTCCTGTTATTTCCAGGTCCATGTCAATAAATTCCATCAGACTCTTCGCATCCAAATGCTCGGCATCTTCTGCATGTCGCTTCTCCCTTGTCAAATGCACTTTAATTTCTTCTACATTCAACTTTTTATGATCCGCATACATTCTTAAAGTAAGTGCCGTACACGCTCCCAACGCGCTCACCAATAAATCATAAGGTGTTCCTCCCAAATCAGTGCCCCCAACACTTTTGGGTTCGTCTGCTAATAAGTAGTGGCCATTTGCCAAAATTTCAGCTAGGTAACCATTATGATCTTCGTTTCTCACCACCACCTGATGGTCGGTATCTAGATCAAGATCTTTTTCTAAATTCACATACCTATCTGCCCAAGAAGCAATGACCTCGCCTACATAGACCGCATCGCGTTTATCAGACAGCAGGTGATCTCCTTTATCTAAAGAAATGTAGCTTTTCGGGTGATGTGCCGCTTTATAGATCTTTTCCGCATTCTTTATATCTACGATCTCATCTTGGGGAGAATGAAATACCAATAGCGGCTTTTTGAGTTTAGCAATTGTCTTTTCAAGATCATTTTCTTCTAGGTCGTCAATAAATTGCTTTTTGATCGTGAATGGCCTTCCGCCAATAGAGACTTTTGCATAGCCCGTTTCTTCTATTTCCTCCAAAGAATTCTGGAAAAGGTGCTTAACATGTGGTGGATCTGAAGGGGCGCCTATCGTCACGACCGCCTCAATAAATGATAAGGCTTTGGCCGCCATTAATACCGCAGCACCGCCTAGTGAATGACCAATGATGATCTTTGGTGCTTCATATTCGTTTTTCAAATAATCAGCTGCACAGATCAGATCCTCCACATTTCCAGAGAAATTTGTATCTGCAAAATCTCCTTCACTTTCACCCAACCCTGTAAAATCAAATCGCATGACGGCAACACCTTTAGAAGTCAGCGCCTTGCTGATGTTCGTTACCGCCTGCAGGTTCTTATTACAGGTAAAACAATGTGCGAAAAGTGCAAAAGCGGTTGGCCTTTTGTCTACAGGCATTTCTATTCTTGCGGACAATTCATCTCCGTATTGATTCGAAAATTTGACTTTGATGGTTTTCATATTAGTGGTGATCTCTATTTCTACAATTTAGAGAATTGCTCAATCAACAAGAAGCAGGGTCTATTAAGTTCGCAACTTATCCAACGCACCAATTCATTGCCCCCTAACTAAGGGTATTCATGATTTGAGCTGTTTTTACTTTAACTACCTAATTAGAAGCGTTCACAGATTGATGACCAGTGGGAGGAAATTGCTGGAAAAGATATCCCTTGAGGGTGAGCGTGAATAAATGATAAGCCGGCAAATCGCAGGCTTATTTTTTGCTTCAATAATTCATAAGGCCTTTCTATAAAACAAATACCTTTGCCAACGGTTTTTGAGTGGAATACAAATGCTATGAGAAAAAAGCTGACAGGGGTACTCATTGTTAATCAAGGAACAACAGATAGCCCGAAAACTGGAGATGTAAGAAAGTATTTGAGGGAATTCTTAATGGATGGTCGGATCATAGACATTCCAGCGCTCCCGAGATTTATCCTTGTGAATGGCATTATTGCCCCTTTTCGAGCCCCTAAATCGGCTAAAGAATATGCCAAGCTTTGGGAAGACAGGGGTTCACCATTAAAATATACCGGTGAAGATGTAAGAGACATGCTTCAATCATCTCTCGGTGATGATTATAAAGTGGTATTGGGTATGCGTTACCAAAGCCCGAGCTTAGATGAGACGCTTAAAGAGCTTAAAGAGGCAAATGTCGCTAAGATCATTGTCATTCCTCTTTTTCCACAATATGCCTCCGCTACAACAGGATCTGTTTCTGCCAAGGTCAATGAGATCGTAAGTAAATGGCAAATCATTCCTTCGATCACACATGTCAATCAATTTCTCGAGCATCCCAAATTCATAGAAGCATTTGCTGAAAATGGCCGAAAAATGATGGCCGAAAAGGATTATGATCATGTGATATTCAGTTACCATGGTGTTCCTGAAAGGCACATCCGAAAAGGTTCTGTTGGTGATCAGTGTCAGCTGGGCAGTTGCTGCGAAGCTTTCCACGAGAGAAACCGTTTCTGCTACAGAGCACAGTGTTTCCATACTACACGATTATTAGTAAAAGCTTTAGGGCTAAAAGAAGGAGAATACACTACCGCATTCCAATCTAGATTGGGTAAGGACCCTTGGGTTCAGCCCTACATAGACAAAGAATTAAAGGAATTGCCAAAAAGAGGTATTAAAAAAGTCTTGGCCTTCTCTCCTGCATTTATCGCAGACTGTTTAGAAACTACTTTAGAAGTTGGCGAAGAGTTCAAAGAAGAATTTGAAGAAGCCGGTGGTGATGTTTGGGATCTCGTCCCAAGCTTAAATACTTCACCTACTTGGGTCGAATGTTTAGAAGATTTGGTCAGGACGAACTAGCGTGGCTTGATCTGAATGAGTCTTATAGGCTGCACAGTGGTGTTAATAAACCGGCAGCCTAAGTCTTGCTCAAGAGGTTCAAAAGTAAAATAAACCTCGAGCCCCTCTATCTCATACTGACTCGGTAAATAAGTAGGCTGATAATAAGCTCCATTCACGTTGATCAACCAACCACAGCTTGCTGTAACATCGGTTTTATCATCCATAATGCCTGTGGCTTCGCGAAGTAAATCATCACTCTCGCAAGCGGAAAAAACAAGGACAAGCAATACCGAAGTGAATAAGCTTAACTGTCTCATTTATTGAGCAACCATTGGTTCTACAACTTCAACGAGCTTGTCCACGACATAGTTTACTTCCTCTTGGGTATTGTATTTACTAAAAGAAAAACGAATACCCTGTCTATTTGAATCAGCGTTGATACCCGTTAATACGTGTGATCCTGTATTGGCACCACTTGAACACGCACTTCCTCCAGAAACTGAAATGCCATTGATGTCTAAATTGAACAACAACATGTCATTGTCTTCATGAGGTGGAAAACTTACATTTAATACCGTATAAAGACTTTTAGCAGGATCCAGATCTCCATTGAAACCAATGCCCGGAATCTTCTCCTTTAGTTGCTCGATCATGCTCGTTTTTAAGTCCAAAACATGCTTGGCATGATTATCCATATCTCGGTAAGCGATCTCTAAGGCCTTAGCTAAACCCACAATACCATAAACGTTTTCCGTTCCTCCACGATGGTTCCTTTCTTGGCCTCCACCTTCAATAAATCGAGGTATAGATTTGCTCTTACAGACCCTTAAAAATCCCACGCCTTTGGGTCCATGAAACTTGTGACCAGCTCCTACCAAGAAATGACATTTTAAGTTTTGGAGGTCATGCCTAAAATGACCCATGGTTTGCACTGTATCCGTATGAAAAATGGCATCATAAGCATCAGCAAGTTCACCAATGGCGTTGATGTCATTCAACGTGCCTACCTCATTATTACCATGCATTAAAGTGACCAAGGAGCGACTGTTGTTCTTCAATAACTCTTCCAAATGACCCATGTCTATATGACCTTGTTCATCAAGCGTCACATAACTCACTTTAGCTTTACCCTCTGCTTCAATGCGCTCCACTGTGTGCAGCACTGCATGATGTTCAATGGGAGAAGTAATGATATGTTTTAGACCATAAGCCTCAACCGATCCGCGAATGGCCGTATTATCAGCCTCGGTTCCTCCAGAGGTAAAAAAGATCTCAGCCGGAGTGGTATTCAACAATTGTGCTACTGTTCTTCTGGCATGTTCTATCTTCGTTCGAACTCCACGTCCGTGTGAATGAGTTGATGATGGATTTCCATACATGTCCAGCATCAATGGCTTCATGACTTCGAATACCTCAGGATCGAGGGGGGTAGTGGCGGCATTATCGAAATATACCTTCATGGCTAAAAAATTAATTCGCTACAATCTCTCTAATATCACTGATGATCTTATTCGCTAAATGCTCTGCAGTCGCTTCGCTTTCTGATTCCGCATAAATACGAATGATCGGTTCTGTATTAGACTTTCTCAAATGTACCCATTCTTTGTCAAATTCAATCTTGACCCCATCAATGGTATTTACAGGTTGAGACTTGTATTTCTCCGTCATTCCAGCGAGTACCGCATCTACATCTAAATCTGGAGAAAGATCGATCTTATTCTTCGAAATGAAATAGTTTGGATAGCTAGCTCGAAGCATAGACACTCTTTTACCATATTTGGCTAAATGCGTCAAGAACAAGGCGATACCCACCAAAGCATCCCTTCCATAATGAATCTCAGGATAGATAATACCTCCATTGCCTTCCCCACCAATCACTGCATTGGTCGCTTTCATTTGATTTACTACGTTCACCTCTCCCACGGCAGAAGCATTGTACTCACCGCCTCTTTTTTCCGTTACATCTCTCAATGCTCTGGTTGAAGAAAGGTTTGAAACTGTATTGCCAGGCTTTTGTGATAAAACATAATCGGCAACAGCAACAAGTGTATACTCTTCTCCAAATGGCGTTCCGTCTTCTGAAACAAAAGCTAAACGATCGACATCAGGATCAACCACTATACCCAAATCAAAATTTCCTTTTTCCAGCACTCGGCTGATCTCAGAAAGGTGTTCTGGAAGGGGTTCTGGATTGTGTGGGAACTGACCATTGGGTTCACAATAGAGCTCTTCGACTTCCACTCCTAATTTCTTCAATAGAGGAGGAAGAGAGATCCCACCAGTAGAGTTGACGCAGTCAATAACCACTTTGAATTGGGCAGCTTTTATGGCATCAACATCAACCAAAGGCAATGCCAACACTTGATCAATGTGCTTGTCAATATAGGTATCGTTTTGTGTGATCTTACCTAGTTTCTTAACCTCTGCAAAATTATAGTCATCACGCTCGGCAATGTCCAAAACTGCTTTTCCATCGTCTCCGCTTATGAATTCGCCTTTTGCATTAAGCAATTTCAAAGCATTCCATTGTACAGGATTATGACTTGCTGTTAAGATAATACCGCCACCTGCATTTTCGGCAGGCACTGCAATTTCAACTGTTGGAGTAGTAGAAAGACCAAGATCGATCACATCGATGCCAAGGCCAATTAAGGTAGAAGAGACCAAATCAGAGATCATTTGGCCAGAAGGTCTTGCATCTCTTCCGATTACGATCTTACTAATACCTGATTCATTCTTTACCCAAGTTCCGAAAGCCGCAGCGAATTTTACAGCATCGATTGGCGTAAGTGCTTCATCTACTTTTCCTCCGATGGTTCCCCTAATACCGGAGATGGATTTAATTAGTGTCAATTTGTATATGATTTTTGGTGAGACAAAATTAGTCAATTCATTCCGATGGAATGGTTACTATTTTGAATTATGAAGCTGAAAAAGTTGAGTCTTATTTGAATTTGGCTAAGACCTTGTCTACCTCATTATCTGGGTTTCCACAAGACTCTCCTGCCTTTACATCTTTACCACAGAAACCACACTTCACACCTTCCTTATTTAAAAAAGGACTTTGAGAAGCACAAGTGCCTTTAAATTCGCCATTTTTCAAAAGGAGGAGTCGGACAGACATGCCCACAAAAAACAGCCCTACTAAGATCAATGTCAGAATCAATGTTGTCATTCCGCAGTATTTTGGTGCAAATTTAACATACTTAGAAGCTTAACACTACCTTTGCCCGAGAAGTTTCAGACCGGAAGTTGAGAATCATGATCGAACCGCCTAAAGACCACAGAAGAGAAGCAAAGCTTAAAGCCTTTGACAGGCTATTGACCATTATGGATGAGCTTAGACTGAACTGCCCGTGGGACAAAAAGCAAACACTTGAAAGCATTCGCCACTTGACTATTGAGGAGACCTACGAGCTCTCGGATGCTATTCTCAACGAAAATATAGATGAGGTAAAAAAAGAGATCGGTGACCTTATGTTACATATGGTCTTTTACTCAAAGATCGCTGATGAAAAAGGTGCCTTTGATGTTGCTGACGCTTTGAATTCAATTTGTGAAAAGCTCGTTCATCGCCATCCACATATATATGGAGATGTAGAGGCCAACGATGAGGAAGCTGTTAAGGCCAATTGGGAGAAGATCAAACTCAAGGAAAAAGGAAATCAATCTGTATTAGGGGGCGTGCCAAAATCACTTCCTGCAATGGTTAAGGCTACGAGAATTCAAGATAAAGCGCGCGGGGTTGGTTTCGATTGGGAAAAGAAAGAGCAGGTTTGGGAAAAGGTTGAAGAAGAGATACAAGAATTCAAAAATGAATTCAACATTGACAATGGAGAACCTATCGACAAGCAGAAGGCCACTGGTGAGTTCGGAGATATGCTGTTCTCATTGGTCAATTATTCACGGTTCATCGATATCGATCCTGAAGAAGCGTTGGAAAGAACCAACCTGAAGTTCATTAAACGCTTTCAATATCTGGAACAACAAGCTAAAAAAGACGGAAAGGATATCGGAGAGATGAGCCTGGCAGAAATGGATGTTTACTGGGAGGAAGCGAAAAAGCTCAAATGATAGGACAAAAAACCTTATCGAAATTTCTCTTTTGGCGAGTAAAGCACATCAGCAATAAGAACTTCATCATCATCTTGGGTGCCATTACTGGCCTTGTTGGTGGATTGGCAGCTGTCACGCTAAAAAGCGCAGTCCACTGGCTTCGCGATACTTTCGAAGCCTTTAATATCCCCCTACTTTATGTGGTCTTACCCATGGCTGGGATTCTGATTACTGCCTTTTTAGCTAAAAAAGTATTAAAGGAGCAATTGGGTCATGGGGTCACTACAATTCTTTACATCATTTCACAGAAATCATCCAAGATCGCTCAGAATAAAATATTCAGTCGAATGATCACCTCAGGAATTACCGTTGGTTTTGGTGGTTCTGTAGGCTTAGAGGCGCCAATTGTTGTTACGGGTTCTGCCATTGGTTCAAACATTGGGCAACTCATGCACATGAATTATCGTCAACGTACCTTATTAATAGGATGTGGAGCGGCCGCTGCCATTTCGGGTATTTTTAATTCGCCTGTTGCTGGTGTTATATTCAGTATTGAAGTCATTCTAACTGAGGTTACTGTTGCCATATTTATCCCTCTTCTCATCGCCTCAGTCTGTGGCGCCATGATTTCCATGCTTTTGCTTGGAGATGATGTACTGTTCTCTTTTGATCTTAAAGATCCTTTTGAAACGATGCAGTTTCCTTATTTCATTCTGCTCGGTATTCTTTGCGGACTTGTCTCAGTTTATTTTACGAGGAGCACACTCAATGCCGAACGCTTAATTCAAAAAGTAAAGGACATTTATTTAAGAGCAATAATTGGTGGCTTAGCTCTAGGTCTGATCATTTATTTCTTTAACCCCATTTACGGGGAAGGCTATAATAGCATCAAACTCATTTTGCAAGGAGAGGCCAATCAGATCATCAACCAAAGTATCTTCTTCAATTGGGACTCAGGTTGGCTCTTGGTCATCTTTGCTTTGCTCATTCTACTTCTCAAACCTTATGCAACTGGTTTTACGAT
>CBFHYE010000153.1:0-14386 GCA_965659985.1 Roseivirga sp.
ACTTGGCAGCTCAGGGCAGAATATGGCGCTATCAACTCAAAGCAACAGCTATTGCTTTCACTCAATTATGCATTTGGACTATAGATATAAAATAACATGAAAAACAAAATTAAACTTACTGGACTATTCATCGCATTAGTAATGATCGTGAGTGCTTGTGGGGCGGGTGGATATTCATATCAATGGATCCAGCCTAAATATGAGCAGGAGACTTATGAAAACATCATGGTGATCGGTATTACGCAAAACCTAGGTGCTCGACAAAGATTCGAAAACTCAATGGTTCAAGCGTTGGCAGAGCAAGGCGTAAAAGCGACATCTTCAATCGATTGGTTAGCAACCAACAGTACAAAACAAAAACTTACTGGAGAAGAGCTTGAGGTTCTTTTAAAAGAAAATGGTTTTGATGGTGCGGTAACCGCTGCTGTTATTGATAAAGACAAAGAAACCAATTATGTGCAAGGATCAACTTATCCTGGCTATTATGGCAGAGGTTTCGGAGGTTATTATGGTCGATATGGTGGCATGATCCAAGAGCCGGGCTATTATACGTCTACAAATGTATTTATGCTACAAATCAATTTTTATCAATTGAATAGCCCAGGAACTCAAGACTATAATGCTTTAGTATGGACAGTTCAAGACAAAGTAAACGAACCCTCTAATCCAGATAAATTTTCCCTCAAGTACTGTAACGCCTTGGCTCAGGCCATGAAAGCTGATGGATTGTTCTAAATCTTGTTAAGATTTTCTAATAAAAAAGCCCTCTGAGAAGTGGGCTTTTTTTGTGCATGCTATTTCCATTACTTGAACAATAGACAGATTGAATCAATAGAAAAAGCTATTTTCCATTTTCAAGCGAAGCAAATTATGAATATCGATTCGAACAACCTGACTAAAGTCATCACAGATAACATCATTAAACTTGGCTTCTTAGCAATCATAGTGGTATGGTGTTTCAAGATCATCTTGCCATTCGTAGCACCTGTACTTTGGGCCATTTTGATCAGCGTCATCCTCCATCCTCTTTACATAGGTTTGAGTAATAAGTTAAACGGTAAAAGAAAATTGGCGGCTACCATTTTAACAGTGATCATGTTAGCCATTATTCTTGTTCCTAGCCTTATGTTTATGGGGTCTTTGGTAGAAGGTGGTCGGGAACTTGGGTCACAATTGCAATCTAAAAGCTTTGAGATCCCTCCTCCAAATGACCAGGTAAAAGAATGGCCTCTGATAGGTGAGCAATCTTATGCTACTTGGGAATTGGCCTCCACCAATTTCCAGTCATTTGTAGAAACTTATGCAGATCAACTAGCCTCATTTGGAAAAGGCATATTAAACATGATATTGGGCACAGGTGTCGGTCTAATACAATTTATCCTATCTGTGATCATTGCCGGAATTCTCTTGACCTATTCCAAAGAAGGTGGTGGTTTTGCTCATAAGCTCTTTGATAGAATCATGGGCGAGGGAGGAAATCAGATGTTTGACCTGTGCAACAATACCATTAGAAATGTAGCAAAGGGTGTTTTAGGTGTAGCCTTAATTCAGGGGTTTTTAATCGGTTTAGGTTTTCTTTTGGCCGGTGTACCTTATGCGGGGCTATGGGCTCTCATTTGTTTAGGTTTAGCTTTAGTACAACTACCAGCTACCTTAGTAGTGATTCCCGTCATCATTTATCTCTTTTCACAGGACAGCGGGGTGATGACCATTGTCTGGACAGTCTATTTAATACTCGCATCGATCTCCGACAATGTCCTAAAACCCATCTTGTTAGGAAAGGGAGCTCCTGTGCCGATGTTAGTCATCTTCTTAGGCGTGGTTGGTGGATTTATTGTTTCTGGATTCATTGGTCTTTTTGTAGGCGCTATCGTCCTATCCGTTGGCTATAAACTCATGATTGCATGGGTCGAGGGTCAAAACGAGTCTATCAGGGGATAGTTTTTCATTTAGACACTCCGCTTAGTTTTCATTATTTCATTAATTTCAAAAAGCCAAAGAAACTTCACGATGTACACCAAACCCGTTAGTGTAGCCCCAGTCATATTCCAACGCTATGGACGCGTTTTATTGCTCTATGTGTCCTATGTAGTTGCTGTTTGGGTGGCTTATGACCCACTAGGTTTTGAAGAGATCGATATCAAAATGGCCATTGCCACCATATTGGGTTTCACCATATCCTTACTCCTAGGCTTTAGAACTGCAGCCTCCTATGATCGATGGTGGGAAGCCAGAAAAGTATGGGGCGGCATCGTGAATGACAGCAGAACCTTGGTCCGGCAGGCTATTGGTTTTGCAGGGAAAGGCAAACCGAATCAGGAGATAAAAGAATTGGCCTACTATATGATCGCTTGGTGCTATGCACTGAAAAACGGATTGAGAAAACTAGATCCACTTTCAGAGATCGGAAAATACATGTCAGCTACTGAAAAGGATGAGCTCAGTAAAAAGAACAACAAGCACAATGAGATCTTAAAATTAATGGAATTAAAGCTCAGCCAAATGCGAGAAAAAGATATGATCGATGGTTTCCAACATGTCGCGCTAGACAATACCCTAAAGCAACTCTGTGACCATATGGGAAAATGTGAACGCATTAAAAACACCGTCTTTCCCGAAAGATACCGCGGCTATACGCACAAGGGTATTTTGATCTTTTTGGTCATGCTGCCTTATGGAATGTTATTTTCAACTGGACCATTTTCTATCCTCATTTGCTCTATAGTAGCCTTTTTCTTCTTGATGATCGAGAGTATCGCTTATTCTTTACAGGACCCTTTCAGTAATATTGGTTCCGACACACCCATGACTGCTTTGAGCAGAACGATTGAAGTCAATATTCTTGAACTCTTAGAAGAAGATCACGATTTAGAGATGATGGTCCCCGATAAGATAGGGGTATTGATGTAAGCTAATACAGGATCTGACTGATCAGGCTGGCTGTAAAAAGACTCAACAGAAACCATCATGAAACACATTGTCGTTAACACTTAATGACTCATTAACTGACGCCTGATAAACGTCTATCAAACCAAAGAATTCATTCCTAGATATTTCTGCGTAACCATAACTCGACCCCCAATCCTCGTAAGCCTCCACCTCAGACTTGTATAAAGCAAATTCTTCACTATTAGTTTCGGCCATATATACTTCAGAGATAAAAGAATCCTTTAAATAGAGCCGATTAAAACTGGAACTCTCTATGACCAGATCACCAATACGCAAGCCTCGAAGTGTAAGGTCACCTGAAACATTGAAGAATTTTATACTGGCAAATTCTTTTTCATCTAGTTTTGGTGCTAAATCATCCTCTATGTCTAAAACCAATGAAAGAGCAGAGTAAAAGGATTCAAAATCAATGATGTCGCCTTCTATTTCTGGAGTGATATCATCAACAAATTGAACACCCTCATAATTGAGCGCTTCATCGGGCTTGGCCTTAAGAAGGTCATTATAAAATGCAGATAAATTAACCTTTTCTTAGAATCCTTGAACAGAAAAAGTGAGCGCTACAAAGACAAAAAATAAAAGCTTTTTCAATGCGTCTTAGGGTTTAGAGAATTGAAAATATACGAAGAAATTTCAGTCAGGCTGAAAATCTAATTTTGATTCCGATGGGATTAAAATCTGAATTCTTTAAGTTCATTCAAATTTATCTGAAATGAGACAATTCATAGTAATGCTTTTTGCTTTGGGGCTAGCAAATCTAGCCTATTGCCAAGAAGCTGAGGAGAAAGAAGATCATACTAAGCATGGGATTACGCTTAGCATTGCACATACTCATGTAGGCGAAGGGGTGGCCAATGGAAAAAAGAAAGCTCTGGCACTACCTGCTTGGGGGTTAAACTATGATTTCCATATCAATGAAGCCTGGTCTTTAGGATTACATACCGATATGATCATTGAAGAATTTGAGGTAGAAGTAGAAGGTGCAAGTGTATTATCGACACTAAAAAGAACAAGACCTTTTTCGACTGCAATTACCGTATCACATCGAATGAATGATTTTCTCCTAGCTTCCATTGGGGTCGGCAAAGAGTTCTCACCAGAAGAGAACTTTAATTTGATCAGAGTTGGACTCGAACCATACTTTGAACTCCCAAATAATTATGAAATAGTGGGTACCTTTGCAATTGACTTTAGGTTCGATGCATACAATGCGTTTACCATAGGTCTGGGTATTTCCAAAAGATTTTAAAAAGCGGCTCTCAAATGCTCCGAGTTCTTCCCATAATTACACTTTTTTTCACAACCAGTTTTTTGGCCCTAGGCCAAGACACGCTCTGGCTACCAGGCAAGAATTTGGTCGTTGGTGAAGTAAAGGAAATGAAGCAGGGGGTATTATCAATTGAAACAGCCTACTCCGACTCAGATTTTAAGGTCGAATGGATCAATATTGATTCTATCAGAACTTTTACACGTTTCTTGATCTCAGTCTCAGGAAATAGAAGGTATACAGGAAAAATCAAAAGCAAAGGCCCAAATGGAAGGGCTGCCATCAGCAAATTAACTGGCGCTGACATTCCCATCAATCTGATCGAGGTAGTAAGTATGGAAAGCTTGAAAGAAGACTTTTGGCAAAGAGTTGAGGCATCCATTGATTTTGGTTTGCAGATCACAAGAGCGAATAATCTCATGCAATTCAATTCAAATTCCATATTAGGCTATAGAGCAGACCGGTGGCAAATTAATGGCACTTATTCTGCCTTGAGCTCAACCCAAGATAACACGACAGACATCAATAGAAGAGACTACGGTTTTACACTCATATACTTTCCTCAAAAAAAATGGTACACTTATGGAAACCTGACTTGGTTCTCTAACACAGAGCAGGCCATTGACCTTCGTTTTACCGCCAAAATTGGATTAGGAAGAGGTCTCATTGAGAATAACAGGGTGGCTTGGAGTTTACTGACTGGTATTGCACCGATAAATGAACGTTTTTCCAATGGAACCAATGAAAATCAGAGTACTGAATCATTTGTCGCCACACGCTGGAACCTGTTTGATACCGGTGACCTATCCTTTAGCGGTGAATCTTTTAATTATTTTGGAATAACAGAACAAGGTAGATTCAGGTCTGATCTTACAGCCAATCTCAAATATGATCTGCCCTTAGACTTTTACATTAAAGGAAGTCTTACACTCAATTATGACAACCAACCCGCTGTTGTTGGAAACGAAACTGACTATGTATGGAGCATTGGCTTCGGCTGGGAACTCGATAGGTGATGCTGAATTTAAATTTATTCGGTTTGATTAATATCTTTGCCGCATTAAAACCAAAGCCTCATGCTCAAATCAAAAAATTTGAAACCTGCGTTATTGATCTTTCTCATGATGAGTGCAGCTCAAGTGAGTTTTTCACAAGACACCCTTCTTTTACCTGATAATACAAGTCTTTATGGTAAAGTATCAAGTCTATCCAAAGGCGTTCTAAAAATCGAAACCTCATACTCAGAGAACGACTTTGAAGTCGAATGGTTAGAGATCAAGGAAATACATACAAACACTCGTTTTTTGATCGGATTAACAGGAAACGTAAGACTGACGGGGACATTAAGAACTACTGGGGCTGGGACAATTATTATTCGCAGCGATGAGGAAGGCGATCGGGTGACAAGTCTAGAGGAAGTCGTCTATCTGCAGTCACTGGATAATTCATTTTGGAGTCGCCTTAGCGCAGGGGTTGATGTAGGCCTTAATTTCACTAAAGCGAATAACTTACGACAGTTCAATGCAAGGAGCAATGTTTCCTATCGAGGTGACCGTTGGAGTATATCAGGTAAGTATGATGGATTAAACTCTTCTCAGGACAGCACTGAATCAATTAAAAGACGTGACTACGGTGCTACATTTCAATACTTCCCAAGAAAGAAATGGTATATCTATGCCAACATGAATTGGTTTTCAAACACGGAGCAAGCGATAGAACTCAGATACTCTGCTAAAATTGGTGCGGGTCGCAACCTGATTCAAAATAATCGAGCAACTTGGGGCTTCCTCCTTGGCCTCCAACCTTTGAATGAACAATTCAGCGATGGCACAACTCCAGATAATCAGAGTACAGAACTTTTCTTAGGCTCAGAGTGGAACCTATTCGATACAGGGGATCTATCCTTTCTAGGTTCTATCTTTGCTTATCCAAGTCTTACTGAAGAAGATGACATCACCGGAGAAAGGCGTTTTAGAACGGACTTTACATTTGACATTAAATACAATCTGCCCTACGACTTATATATAAAAACAGGACTCACCTTGAACTATGATAACGAAGCAGTAGCCGGTAATGACACGGATTATGTGTGGAATTTGGGCTTTGGTTGGGAGCTATAAGAACAGAAAGACCTAAGAGTACAACTAAGCCCTTCCCTGGGCTTTTTTATTTTAAGAAGTCTTCAATTCGTTCGAAGTAGGCTTCAGGTTGTTCTATGAAAGGAAAATGACCTGATCGCTCAACGATTAAGGAAGATGCTTGTGGAAAGCTACCAACCATCCGATCCAGATATAATGCTTGAGCGATTTCTATCTCACCATATATTATAAGCGTTTCAGATTTTACATTTTGAAGACTATCAAAAAGATCATAATCATTAATCTCTGAGGCCAGATTCATGAAGATCGAACTTCTCAGATGGTAATCATTTGTAATGTGTAAGGAGAGTTCCTTGATCTTATCGACATCATAGAATTGTGATTTATAAGAAAGCAACATCATCTCATCTATATAGGACGCAGCTTCTTTCGAACGCAGCAATCCGGATGTCGCTAACTTATCTAATTGCATCTGATCATCTTCACTGTATCGCTTGGAGATGGCTATATTTTCTTGGTTCCATTCTTTAGCAGAAGGCGCCATACTATTCGACAAAATGAGCTTTTCAATATGGTCATCATATTGAGTGGCGTACATCATCGCGAGCAAACCTCCCCAAGAATGACCAAGCACAGAAAACTCTTCAAGTTTCAAATGCTCCTTAAGTGCCTCAATATCATTGAGCATCGCATTGAAGATCATTCGCTCAGGAGGAATCTCTATTTGTGATCTACCGCAAACGCGTTGATCATAAAAGATCAATTGATGGCTTTCGGCAAGGGGTAAAAAGTGAATCAACAGGTATTGATGATCTAAAACTGGTCCACCATGAATGACCACTAGAGGTTTTCCTTCTCCTATGGTTTTGAAATAAAGGCTGTCCGGTCCATTGAAAAAATAGCCTTCTTGAATTGGCAAGGCTCGATCGCAGCTAGCGAATAATGATGCAATGAATAGAATAAAAATTAGTCGTTTCATTAACCACCAACTCTCTTGCACTTATAGCCTTCTTTCTCTAGAAGTTCCAATACTTTTTGTCGAAAATCTCCCTGTATTAGTATTTCACCCTGCTTTGCACTACCACCAACACCACATTTTGATTTAAGCAGTTTTCCAAGTGCTTTTAAATCATCTTCAGAGCCAATAAACCCCTCAATTAATGTTACCTGCTTCCCGCCTCTGCTCTTTTTATCGAGCATCACTTTTAAGTTCTGCTCTGAAGGTTCAAGGGTGTCTTGTTCTTCTTCCCCATCATAGGCGTATTCAAAACTGTCTGATGTAGAATAGACTACACCCGATCTGCCTTTGTCTCTTTTCTTTCTAGCCATATTACAAACCTAAAAAAAGAAGCCGTCCTTTTTTAAAAAAGACGGCTTCAGATTGAAATATCTGAATACTTATTTCTTCATTGACATTGTCCAAACCGGGTTTTTAGCATGATTCACCAGATCTTCTGCCAAACTACCACTTAACAAATGCATAATCCCGGTTCTACCATGAGTACCAATGGCGATCATGCAGGAACCAAGATCTTCAGCAAAATAGAGTATGCCATCTTCCTCAGTCGCTTCATTATAGACATGACTATGCCCGGTATCAAAATTATGCCTTTCGATAAATTTCTTGAATTCATGCGCAGATTGTCTTTGTGTATGAAAGTTATTCGGTGTATTCACTTTTAGTAAATGAAGTTCAGCACCCAATTGCTTCTGCATTTTCTTCACTTCAGCAATGATCTCATCTTGTTCTTCTTTGAGATCAGTAGCAAAAACGATCTTTTTAATATCTCCTAAATCTACTTTGCCCTTGATCGTAATCACTGGACAAACAGCAAACCTTACTACTCTTTCCGTATTAGAGCCTATTAGTACTTCGTCTAAGCCACTGCTTCCTTTTGTCCCCATAACAATAAGATCCGCATTGTGATCCGCAACAACAGAAGCAATGCTTTGATAAGGATTACCCATCTCAACCATAGACTCGATCTCAAGACCAGTTTTTATCAGCTCTTCTTTAACATCATATAACCTTTCTCTTGTTTGCTCTATGAGTTTTTTAATAAAGAAGGCCTCCTCACCTGTAGAAGATTCTGCCTCACCCATGGTGTTGAAAGAGAAATTGCGCGCGCCTTCGATCACATTGAGTAATAAGATCTTGGCGTTTGATTGTTTACCGATTTGAACCGCAAGGTCAAGCGCATACCCAGCTTGTTCTGAAAAATCTATTGGAACCAGTATGGTTTTCATGTCTTGTTGTTTTTATGCTTTAGTAAGTACAATAGATTACTTAAGAAATATAGTGATTTCGCTCATATAATTGAATGACATTTAAGGAGTGATGCATAGTGTCATCTCAACTTGCCCTACTGCAGCTGGACTCAAGTAAGGAATTCCCAAACCTAACCCTCTGACAATCAATAAAAAAGCGACTAAGGCAATAAATACAGGCACAACCCTTGTGAATACTTGGGGTTTCGTTGATTTTATTTGTTTACCAAAAAAGGCAGCTACCATCATCATCGGAAAAGTGCCCAGGCCAAAAACAAACATATACAAGGCCCCACCGAGCATACTTCCCATCGATATAGAAGCCAGCAAGGCCATGTAGACCAGACCGCAGGGTAGCAGACCATTGAAAAGCCCAAGTTTGAAGTGGGATGCTGGAGAACTATTGTTTAGGTACGCGCCTACTTTCCTTCGCACCTTTATCATCAACTTATTGATAGCCTTAACCTGAAATGAACTAGGAATAACTCCATTGGAGCTCATTAAGAAAACGAGTATAAGTATACCAGTACCAATACTGATCTTTTGTTGTAAACCTACTAGTGACAGAGACTCACCGATCAAGCCGAAAAGAGCACCTAAAAAGGCATAGGTGATCGCTCTTCCTACATTATAAAGTGAACGATTTTGCCACCAAAGAATCTTTTTACTTTCGTTTTGAGGAACAGCCCATAACAAGGGTGCACACATGCCTAAGCAGTGCATACTTCCCAAAAGCCCAAATACCAATGCCGTCCCTAATAAGAGCATTAGATCACGAATTTGATCTCTTTGTAGTATTCCTTAGCTCCATCAGACCATAGCAATTGAATAGTCCAGGCACCGGTAAGCAATGTCTTTGAGTCTATAGTAAAGCTGTTGGCTTCATCTAATTCTAGTGTATACTCTTTGTCATACCGCGCATTACTGGCTCTAAAGAATTTGACTTTACCTTCCTGAATAGCAGTGGCTATTTCTTCGTCAAAACCCAGCGAGATCAGCTGCTTGCTTCGATCGAAGCTGAATTCTGGTTGTTTATCCAAAGCATTAAAGTTTCTGATTCTATCCAATTGATCTTCAAAATCGATCTCTTGCTCATAATAGTTCTCAGCGACTAGACTGAATTCAGTATTCACACTGATATATACCATCGTGAAGATCACTCCAACGAACACGACAAACGATAAGATTATTCCTTTTCCCCAATTCATAATTATTTCTTTGCAGGCCCTAGAAAATTAGTTTTCATTTCATCGATCAACACATCTCCTGAGACCATTTGTAGGGTAAGCGATGTACTTCGCTTACTCAGAGATGACTCTGGAATCTGAATGATATACACTCCATCGATCTTAGATTTTGGAGGAAGCGTAACAGAGCTTTCTCCAGCTTTTTGGATTGAAGCCTCTGGAAACTCCTTGATTTTCACTTCAAACTCAAGTTCCTCTGCTGTTTTATTCAAAAACTGAATGTTATAAATATTCTGGATCTGACCATCCTCTAGTTTTTGGAACATCATACCTGGTACACGAAGCACTGTAGCCTCCACATCTGACCTACCAGATATAAAAACGATCAAAAGTGTGATCAGAATAGCTAATACTCCACTATATCCAGCGACACGAGGAGTAAATATTTTCTTCTTGCCTTCGGCAATAGCGCTATAAGATGTGGGTCTGATCAATCCAGTAGGTTTACCGATCTTAGTCATTACATCATCGCAGGCATCAATGCAGGCAGTACAGTTAACACATTCCAGCTGAGTCCCATTTCGAATATCGATCCCAGTCGGGCAAACATGCACACAAAGTTTACAGTCAATACAATCTCCCTTGTCTGAGCGTTCTTCATTTTTCTTTATGCGGCCGCGAGGCTCGCCTCGCAACCAATCGTACATTACAGCAATCGAGTCTTTTACTAAGAGCACTCCCTGCAATCTACCATATGGGCAAATAGCGACACAAGCCTGTTCTCTGAGATAAGCAAAAACTCCATAGAATATGCCGCTAAAAGCTACGAGTCCAACAAAGCCTGCGAGATGTTCTGTAGGCGATTGACTCACGATAGCTTTGACCTCCTCAATACCGATCAAATAAGCCATAGCTGTATGTCCGATCAGAACTGCGATGAACAAGAAGATACCATGCTTTAATAAACGCTTTCTAATCTTCTCCCCATTCCAAGGCATTTTTTTCAGCTTACGCTGCTGACCTGCATCTCCATCTATCCAATACTCGATCTTGCGAAAGACCATTTCCATAAATAAGGTCTGCGGACATGCCCAACCACACCAAACCCTACCGAACACCACAGTAAACAGAATGACGAAAACGAAAAATGTAATCGCTAAAAGAGCAAGAATGAAAAAGTCTTGAGGCCAAAAAACAGTTCCCAGAATAGAGAATTTTCGCTCGAAGATATTGAGTAAAAGAAATGGCTCACCCCCTATTTTAATAAAAGGGCCAGCAAACAGAATTGACAAGAGGATGATCGAAACGACCACCCTCTTGTTATGATATCTACCTTTTGGCTTTTTAGGATAAACCCAGATTCGCTTACCCTTTTCATCCACGGTAGCGATTGAATCACGATACTGTTCATCGTAATTATATAAATCCTTGATGTTATCCTGCTCCATTATTCCTTAGTCATTATCCATTTCAGGTTCATAAAGATCTCCATCAGGAGGTAAAGCACCTGGAGGATTTGTTCCCTGCATAGACAAAACATAAGAAGCCACATTTCTCATCCTGATCGGATTCAATTGGCTTTCCCATGAGATCATGGCTGTACCTTGAACTCCATTCTTGATGACAGAATAGACATCACTCATAGAACCACCATGTTTCCAATATTTGTCTGTCAAGTTTGGCCCAGCCAAACCACCACCATCAGCTTTATGACAAACTGCACATTGGCGTTCGAAGAATTGTTGCCCATCAGCAAGTTCAGCAGCATCTTCTGTCATCGTCACTGTTGATTCATCAAAGTCAATGACCAGGTCTTCTTCTTGAGCAGCCCTTAAAGCAGCCGCTTCGGCCATTTCCATTTCATACTTTTCTTCTTGAAGAGGAGCCGCATCAAATACATGGAAAACGAGCAAATAAATTACTGCATATCCAATGGTCACATAGAAAAGGCCCTTCCACCAAGGGGGCAAGTGATTGTCTAATTCTTTGATACCGTCATAGTTATGGTCCAGCAAGATCTCTTCTTCCTTTTCCATTGGCTTCAAATCATTCCAACTCTGCCATAACTTGGCAAAATAACTTGGCTCGTCCTCCATGGCGGCTTTTTGCTCTTCCGACATGTTTTGATCCACAAAGGCTTTGAGTAATTGCAGCACCAATAGCGCTACCAGCAGCACCAATAGCGCTACGGCAATCACTAAACCGAAAGTAAGATAAAGGACCATTTCCTGACTAACAGCGCCCGTTCCAGTTTGCGCAAAGGTTTGAACAAAAGGAATCAGCATAAGTGTCAATGCGAGGCTAACCTTTCTTCTTATTTTTTTGATAAAAGGATTCATTTCAAAAAGTTTTGGTCTAGTGTTTCATTTTCAGACTGATCGTCAGTAAGAGGCATTGCCTCCATATGCGCTACATGCGTTTTATTGATCTTCCAAACGTAGATCAAAAGCCCCACGAAAAAGACGAAGAAGATGACCAATGATATGATCGGCCAAACCTCCACATTATGTACTTGTTCAAAATAATACTTAAACATATCTCTCTATTTTGAGGCTGTAGCTTCCGCTTTAATATCTGTTCCTAATCGCTGTAAATATGCGATCAACGCAATGATCTCGGATGTTTCACCAATCTCGACCCCTGCATAAGATTCAAGTGTTTCAAGTGAGCCAGAAGCGTCTTCTTTTAACCCTTTGACAATTCCCGATGCCTGTACTTGTAAGTCTTTATTGGCTGTCTCCTCATAGCCTTCAGCATAAGGCACACCTACTTTTCTCAGCGCATTGATCTTCCCTGCTGTTAATCCCGGATCGATCTGATCTGAGTACAGCCATGGATAAGGCGGCATGATAGAGCCCGGAGAAGTTGAGGTTGGATCGAACATGTGATTCAAATGCCATGTGTCATTATAAGCCCCTCCAACTCTGTGCAAATCAGGCCCTGTACGTTTTGACCCCCACAGGAACGGATGATCATATACGAATTCTCCTGCTTTTGAATATTCGCCTTTGTAACGCTCTGTTTCGGAACGGAAAGGTCTGACCATCTGTGAATGACAGTTATTACAACCCTCTCTGATATAGATATCTCTGCCGTGTAATTCCAAAGGAGTGTAAGGTTTCACACTCGCAATGGTTGGCACATTTGATTTGATCAAAAAGGTTGGTACCATTTCCACCACACCACCGATCAAGATGGCGACTAATGTAATGGCAGTAAACAATACTGGCTTTCTTTCCACTTTGCTGTGCCAATGTCCACCAACGATAGTCTTTTTCTCCAAGGCCGGAGCTTCTGCTGATTCCTCTGGAATGAATTTACCCTGAGCAGCTGTTTTGAATAGGTTCACAGCCATCATGATCACACCAGTGAAGTATAACAATCCACCAATGGCTCTCATCATGTAAAGCGGAATAATTTGAGTAACTGTTTCTAAGAAGTTCGGGTACTCAAGGAAACCTTCAGCATTGAAGTTTTTCCACATTAAACTCTGCACTACACCTGCAGTATACATCGGCAAAGCATAAACTATGATTCCCAATGTACCGATCCAAAAGTGCACATTAGCCGCCTTGGTTGACCAAAGCTTAGTACCCCACATTTTTGGTACTAACCAATACAACATACCGAAGATCATAAAGCCATTCCAGCCTAAGCCTCCAATGTGAACATGGGCAATGATCCAATCTGTAAAGTGCGCAATAGCGTTAACACTTTTAATAGATAAAAGCGGTCCTTCTAAGGTAGACATACCATAAGCTGTTACCGCTACCACCATGAATTTCAAAACAGGATCTTCACGAACACGATCCCAAGCTCCCCTCAAGGTCAAAAGTCCATTCAACATACCGCCCCAAGAAGGTGCGATCAGCATAATGGAGAACACAGTACCGAGTGATTGTGCCCAATCAGGAAGTGAAGTGTATAATAAATGGTGAGGTCCAGCCCAGATATAAATAAAGATCAGTGACCAGAAATGAATGATTGAAAGTTTATAGGAATAAACTGGTCTATTTGCTGCTTTGGGTAAATAATAATACATCAACCCAAGGAATGGTGTCGTCAGGAAGAAGGCCACAGCATTGTGCCCATACCACCATTGCACCAACGCGTCTTGAACACCTGCATACCAAGAATAACTCTTGAATAAAGTTACAGGCATCTCGAATGAGTTGACCACATGAAGCACCGCAACGGTAATGAAAGTCGCGATGTAGAACCAAATGGCCACATACATATGTCTTTCACGTCTTTTCAGAATGGTTCCGATCATATTGATACCGAATACCACCCATATTAAGGTGATGGCAATATCAATTGGCCATTCCAACTCGGCATACTCCTTTGAGGTAGTTAAACCAAGCGGAAGCGTTATAGCCGCAGCAACAATGATCAGCTGCCAACCCCAGAAATGGATCCAACTCAGCATATCGCTGAACATCCTGGCCTTCAGGAGACGCTGCATTGAATAATATACCCCAGCAAACATGGCGTTTCCTACAAATGCAAAGATCACAGCATTCGTATGCAGCGGTCTTATTCTACCAAAAGAGGTGTAAGGAATACCAAAATTGAGTTCCGGGAGAAATAACTGAGTCGCTATTAAGAGTCCAACG
>CBFHYE010000154.1:0-35888 GCA_965659985.1 Roseivirga sp.
AATGGCAAATATAGTAGCGATCGTTGGACGTCCGAATGTAGGGAAATCTACTTTTTTCAACCGTTTGGTAGAAAGAAGACAGGCGATCATGGATAATGAATCTGGTGTGACACGTGACCGACATTATGGTTATGCAGAATGGATAGGTAAGTTCTTTACCGTTATTGATACCGGGGGTTATGTCACCGGATCAGATGATGTGTTTGAAGGGGCTATTCGAGAGCAGGTAACCATGGCCATGGAAGAGGCCTCTGTTATTCTATTCATGACCGATTGCCATGATGGACTCACGCCCTTAGATAAAGAGTTCGCCAAAATTGTAAGAGGCATAAAAAAGCCAACCTTGGTTGTGGCCAATAAAGCAGATACAGCGCAATGGTCCTACCAGGCTCCTGAGTTTTATGCTTTGGGTATTGGTGAGGTTTTTCCCATATCATCAGCTTCAGGTTCAGGTTCGGGCGAATTGCTGGATGAAGTGGTGAAGCATTTCGAAGAAGATGGAGATGAGAATCCAGAAGGTGGCATTCCTAGAATTGCCATTTTAGGAAGACCAAATGCTGGAAAATCTTCCTTTGTAAATGCCCTTCTGGGCAAAGAGCGGAATATAGTGACGGATGTCGCAGGTACTACGCGAGATACCATTAACTCACACTACAAACTCTTTGGACAAGACTTCATTCTGACGGATACAGCAGGTATTCGAAAGAAATCTAAAGTGCATGAAGACATAGAGTTCTACTCTGTGATGAGAGCACTTCAGGCCTTACAAGATTCTGATATTTGTGTAGTGATGATCGATGCAACAAGAGGGTTAGAGTCTCAAGATATGAGTATTATCAGCTTAGCATTGAAGTACCGTAAGGGAGTCATGCTGATGCTCAATAAATGGGATCTGATTGAAAAGGAGACCAATACTATGGAGAAATTCAAAAAGGACCTTGATGAAAAATTAGGAACGTTGAATTGGATCCCTAAGATCTTTACTTCAGTAACTGATAAGAAGCGTATTTTCCAAGCGATTGAAATGGCTGTTAAGGTTCATGAGAACAGAACGCGTAAGATCACAACCTCAAAGTTGAATGATGCCTTATTGCCAGAGATCGAGCGCTATCCACCACCGGCATTAAAGGGCAAGCACATTAAGATCAAATACATCACGCAATTGCCAACGCATACGCCAACCTTTGCATTCTTCTGCAATCTGCCTCAATACATCAAGGAGCCTTATGAGCGTTTCTTGGAGAATAAGATCAGAGGCAATTTCGAATTCGAAGGGGTACCGATCAATTTAGTGTTTAGGAAGAAGTAGTGAATACCATACGTACATTATTGCAAGATCGTGTACCTCAATCGGCATTGGACCAATGCGTCGGTTTATGGGAAGAATCGCCTTTTCGTTTTAAGCTCAGTAAAAGTCGAGCCACCAAGTTGGGTGATTATCGTTACGACCCAAGAACTAGATCACATCAGGTTACAGTCAATTCAGACCTGAATGTCTATCAGTTTTTGATCACTTATGTGCACGAAGTGGCCCATAGAAGGGTTCATGATCCAAAACAAAGACTAAAACCTCACGGTGCGCATTGGAAAAATGAATTCAAGAGACTGCTTTTCCCGCTCATGAACGATCAGGTTTTTCCCGATGCGATTCTGAGGCCGTTGGCAAGGCATATGAAAAACCCCAAGGCGAGCACTGCAGCAGATCAGTATCTACTAAAAGCCATTGCTCAATACGATGAAAAGCCTGCTGGCTTGCGACTCATGGATATTGAAAAAGGGGATGTTTTTGAGTTAAGAAAACGACAGTTTGAGCTTTTAGAGAAAAAAAGGACAAGAGCCCTATGTTTGGACTTGGGGAACCAAAGGCGTTATTTAATACCGATGGTCGCTGAGGTAACCACCCCCAACCCCTCCTTATTTAAGGAGGGGAGTTAGTTACCGTTTTAGATAAGGTCAATTCGTCTACTGATCAGATCATTAATTTTATGACAAAGTGCTTGGGGTTTCATTGTTCTCCAATTGAGCACATCGAGGTCTCCACCCGAGTTGATATAGCTATCGATATTGAATTGCTTCATTTCGTCTAGTACGAAGTCGCGAAAGTTGATGGCTGTGATCCAACCATCTTCCATATCTTCAAACCAATCTTCATAATAGCTGTCGTCTGATCCGTGAAAATTGAGAATATTTTCACCAACCAGAATGTACTTATTGATGTCAAGCGGGGTGAAATGATCTACAATGTTGCGTTTGAAGTTCATGATATCATTGTTGATGGTGTCGTTCCATTCACCAATAAATTCTATGATGATATAACCCAAGTCATAATCTACCCAAAGAATTTTGATGTACAGGGTTTCTGATCCCATGAAGTCCCAATGCGGGTCTATGTAGTAGCCATAGATATTCTCAGAATAGAGATCGAAATTATATTCTTTTCCATCATAGGGCGATTGTGGGTCTTCTGCAACATTATAAACGTTGAGCCAACGATAGAAGGGTTCGATATTATGCATTAGGAATTTTTGATCGCCTCTATAACAGCACGTACGGAGCCATGTTTTGTTAAAAGTCCATTAGCTGTGGGATAATCCACCTGAAGCATTTCCATGACCATTTTGGTGCCGCGATCAACCAGTTTATTGTTAGATAATTGCATGTCGATCATGCGGTTGCCTTTCACTCTGCCGAGTTGTATCATCACTGAGGTAGAGATCATGTTCAGGACAAGCTTTTGAGCTGTGCCTGCTTTCATTCGGGTACTTCCTGTCACAAATTCAGGTCCAACAATAGGTTCGATCGGATACTCCGCTTCCCAAGCGAGAGCTGAATCAGGGTTGCAAGTAATACAACCTGTTAGAATCCCGTGTTCCTTAGCTTTTTTGATCCCACCAATGACATAAGGAGTTCTGCCCGAAGCCGCAATACCGATCACAGTGTCCTTATGATTGATGAGATGTTCATCCAGATCTTTCCAAGCCTGGTCTTGATCATCTTCGGCATTTTCAACAGCGATGCGAATAGCACCATCGCCACCAGCGATCAAGCCAACAACCATTCCTTGTTCTACACCATATGTAGGCGGACATTCAGAGGCATCAAGAATGCCTAGGCGGCCGCTGGTGCCGGCACCTATGTAAAAGATTCTTCCACCGATCTCCATTCTAGGAATAATCTCTTTAACCAATGCTTCAACTTGAGGTATGACCTTTTGAACAGCTTTGGCAACAGTTTGATCTTCTTGGTTAATGTGATTGAGTAATTCGTTGATCGACATCTCTTCTAGATTGTCGTGGTTGGATGATGACTCGGTTACGTTCATTTCTGATTGTTCTGAAAAGACTTAAATTGTTTTTCAAACTTAATCCTTATGCTGAGAAAATCTTTGCTTTCGCTCTTCTTCATTCCATTTTTCCTTTTGATTACAAAGGCGCAAGACATTAAACCTAGTGAGTATGAAACACTGAGTTTGCGTGCAGCGGAATCTTCTGTAAACGGGGAATTGACAGAATTCTTGGCTATTCCTAACAACGCTTTGATCGAAGGCCAACCTGCAAATAATCGTGTATGGTTAAAAAATGCCTTTGAAAAAAGAGGCTTCGAAACAAAGGAATTACCAACTGTAAGCAGAACGGCATTCTTTGCCGAGTATGCAGTAGAGGGTGCTGATCAGACCGTGCTCTTCTATATGCATTTTGATGGTCAACCGGTCGATAATAGCCAATGGAATCAAGAAGATCCATACAAACCGGTTTTGAAACAAATGCAAGATGGAGAATGGAAAGAAGTGCCTTGGGATGCCTTGTCTGCTGGATATGATGAAGACTTGCGAGTTTTTGCTCGATCAGCTTCTGATGACAAAGGACCGATTGTCATGCTACTTCAAGCTTTTGACATTTTAAAGGAAAGAGGCCAGGAGCCTCAATTCAATATTAAAGTCATCTTGGATCCCGAAGAGGAGCAAGGCTCACGAGGAATGCCTGATGCTGTAGAAAAATATCGAGAGACGTTGATGGCCGATCATATGGTAATTATGGATGGGCCATTGCACTACACCAATACGCCTACATTGGTTTATGGTTGCAGAGGAATCGCAGCCATTGAAATGACGGTGTATGGTCCACGTTTGCCACAGCACAGTGGTCATTTTGGAAATTATGCACCGAATCCAGCTTTGAGGTTGTCTCAATTATTGTCTTCAATGAAAGATGAGGAGGGCAGAACCACTATCGATGGCTTTTATGATGGAATCGATCTCACTAAAGTGAAAGATATTTTGGCTGAAGTGCCGGACGATATGAATGAGATCAATCAACGGATTGGAATAGCAGCGCCTGATCAGGTAGGTAAGAATTATCAGGAATCTGTGAATTACCCTAGTTTGAATATTCGTGGCTTTCGATCGGGATGGGTAGGTAATGAGGCGAGAACCATTGTTCCTGATAAGGCCATCGCCACTTTGGATATTCGTTTGGTACCAGAAACAGATGGTGCCAGATTGGTAGAATTGGTCAAGCAGCATGTCAAAAGTGAAGGTTATTATATCATCGAGGGAAGAGAGCCAACAGAAAAGGAACGGATGACTTATGCGAAGATCATTCGTTTTGACCATGACCCAAGTAGTATGTGGAAGGCCTTCAATACCCCGATAGATTCTCCGACAAGTGAATGGTTGTACAAGACATTAAGAACAGCCCATAATAAAGAAGTGGCAAGAATCAGATTGTTGGGAGGCTCGGTACCAATCGCCTTTTTTGTAAATGGGCTTGGGATTCCTGCGGTATTGGTTCCCGTTGTTAATCCAGATAATAATCAGCATAGCCCAAATGAGAATCTGAGGCTTGGTC
Organism: Roseivirga sp.; assembly: GCA_965659985.1. GTDB lineage: Bacteria > Bacteroidota > Bacteroidia > Cytophagales > Cyclobacteriaceae > Roseivirga. The sequence goes on from CBFHYE010000154.1 coordinate 4,848, forward strand.
ATTACAAGAACGGCATCAAAACAACTTTGGCCATTCTTAATTCTGATCTCTAATCAACAACTATTGATGGAATAAGGTCAGGCCAGCGATAGGGTGCTCAGAGATATGCTTGACAAAGATACCTTTGTCTTGAGCCACCGACCTCAATATCGTCCCAAAGTGATACGCCACACTTCCAGTAAAGTGCACTGGCAACTCTTGATGACCATTATACTTCATCACATTCTTGGTGATAAAAGAATCAAAGCCATTGGCTACCAATTGATACATATAAGGATCAGCTATGTGTTCACCAATAAACTTGGCAAAGGTAGAGAGGAACCTACCTGGCATCGGCTCTTGATAAATATGGGTTAAGAAATCATCTTTGGTCAAACCAAATGTTTCTTTGAATATAACACGGAGATGTTGGGGCATGTCTTTGCGATAATAGTCGGTGACCAACATTTTACCTAGATAGGTACCTCCTCCCTCATCGGCAATAGCCCATCCGAGGCTAGGCACATTTTCGGTGATCTTGTGGCCATCATAAAGGCAGGAATTTGTACCTGTCCCTATGATACAGGCAATACCTGGTTGGTCTCCACATAAAGAGCGTGCTGCGGCTAATAAGTCATGATTGACATCGACATTGGCTTTGGCATAATACTTATTCAAGATCTTTGCGATCTTTTCCCGATTGGTACCTGAAGAACAGCCCGTACCATAAAAATAGATCTGATCCATTGACTCAGGTAATTGACCGTATAGATCTTGGATCACCTCCTGCATTTCTTCCTCGGTTTGGTAATAAGGATTGATGCCTTGTGTACGCGCTTGCTCAATTGAGCCATCCACCTTAATTAAACGCCAATCAGTTTTTGTAAAGCCGCTATCTGCGATAAGTATCTTAGACATAGATTCAAAAATAAGGAAAGCCTTGAAACCCTTTCTAAACTTTCTCGTAATTCAAGTTCGGTTTATAAAATAAACTACTTTATATTTGGAGAAATTATTAATTATGGAAGATAAAGATTTATCACCAGAAGAAAGTCTACAGCTGATCAATAGTATGATCGGTAAGGCGAGGACACGGTTCACTGATAACAGCTTCTATTATTTACTTTGGGGCTGGTTGGTGATCGCAGCATGCGTATTACATTATTGGTTTGCGCTTGAGCAGGTTATAGAAAACCCTTCATTGGCATGGTTGCTCATGTTCGTTGGAGCGATTGTTTCTATGATCTACGGGGCAAGGCAAGGTAAGAAAGCCAAGGTGTCACACTATACAGATAAACTATATATGTGGCTATGGATAAGTATTGGGGCCGCAATGGTCATCGTGATCATTAACGGGCAGTTTTTAAATTTTCAAATGGTGCCCTTAATGTTGATGCTTGCTGGAGTAGGTACTTTTGTTTCTGGTGCTATGATGCGACTTAAAGTACTCCAGTTTGGTGCTATATGTCTTTGGGCAATGTCTATATTCGCATTTCAATTGAACGAAATAGACCAATTGGCCGCTATGGCAGCCGGAATTGCTGTTGGTTATTTGTTACCAGGTTACGTGATGAAATCTAACTATAAAAAGCAAAGTGGCATTTAAAGCACTAGACCCTTTATTACATTCTCAGTTACGTCTGGCGGTGATGTCACTGCTGATCAGTGTAGATCGTGCCGACTTCGTATTTATCAAAGAGAAGACGGGAGCAACAGCTGGTAATCTCAGTGTACAAATCGATAAGCTTTCAACCGCAGGATATATCTCTGTGACAAAGGGTTTTGAAGGTAAAAAACCAAAGACCACCTGCAAGGCGACTGATAAGGGTATCGATGCCTTTGAGGCTTATGTAAAGAATATACAGGCTTATTTAAAGCCTTAAAAAAATTTGTTAATTAAGTTTATAAAATAAACTAGTTTAAATTAAATATTATGGAAAAGATAAATAGTAGAACCAAAGATTTATTGATCGTATGGATGTTTCTGTTCATGGGTTTGCTCATAAGTAAATCTACCATGGCACAGAGTCAAAGAGTAAATAAGGAGGGTATGGAAGAACTATCTAACTGGGTAGGAACCTGGGAAGGCGAGGGCTGGCAGATGGATGAAACCATGCAAAAGAAGACTTTTAAGGTAAAAGAAGTGGTAGAATCTAAGCTCGATGGCATGGCCATTAGTGTAGAAGGTAAAGGTGTGGGTCCTGATGGGAATTTGGGGCATCATGCAATTGGTTTGATCTTCTACGATTTAGATGCAAAAAACTATACTTTTCAATCTGTCACTTTTGAGGGCTACGCCACAAGGACAGAGGGTAGCTTTAACGAGGACGGTCAATTTGTATGGGGTTTTAAGATCCCACAAGGTCAACTTCGCTATACGATTACACTTGAGGGTGATGAGTGGATAGAGAGAGGTGAATACAGTAGAGATGGAGAGCAATGGTGGCCAACCATGGAAATGAAGTTGAGGAGGGTCAAGTAATGCAATGGCTTGAAAACATAAGATTCTTTAGTGGTGCGTTGGGCTTTGGCCATACGGTCATTGCCTGTACAGCCATCGTTTTAGGTACAGTTGTACTTTTTAAGCCCAAAGGTTCAAAAATGCATAGGCGTATTGGATACGCCTATGTTTGGTCTATGGTCCTGACCAATCTCTCTGCGTTTCTAATCTACAATACAGGTCGACCTTCCTTCTTTCATCTTTGTGCACTTATCAGTTTACTAACACTTACCGCTGGAGTGATAGCGGCCGTTCGCAAAAGGAAAGGCTGGTTGGTAAGACACTACTACTTTATGAGTTGGTCCGTAGTGGGGTTATACTGCGCTTTTTGGTCAGAAACAGGGACACGGCTTGTCGATATGCAGTATTTTTGGTGGACTGTGATGGCTGCAACCATGATCACTGCAGCTGTTGGTGCTATGGTGATTAAATCAAAGGCTAAAAGTTTAATAACCTAGTGGAGGTTATTTTGCCGAAGCACTCAATATTTTTGGTTGAAGATTAAGTCTCTTCATTTTATAGACTCTTTCGCCCAGTTGACCGACAGGCATAAAACTGCCTACAGCTTCTGAAGTTATGGATAACCGGATCATTTCATGTTTGTCGGATTGGGCTAATAAATAGTAGATTTCATTATCAGAATTTTTAAAGCCGATCAAAGCCTGATCTTTCCGTTTTTTATAGCTAATCGGTGTTACTTCTTTCCCCATGATCTGAATATCAAGTCGAGTTGCTGTTTCTTCAATTTCAAAAGTAAAATCGAATCCTTCGCTGCCCGTGGCGATCCAAGCCCCATTGAGATCTATTCTTTCAACGGCACTTAAATTTCCCAATCCCTGGAACCTGAACACCCGACCATGAACATAATCAATACTAATCCTATATACTTCATCATTAATTTTTCTTTTAATGAGCCGCAAGATGTTTGATTAGTTTCTTGAAAGGCTAAGCTTTTCGCTTATCGAGTGATTTTATCGATGAAATTACTATTTCTCTCGATGAGTGTTTTAGCCATTCATCAGCACTCAGTAGATGTTAATCAAACTGTGTTTCAACTTTGCTTTGAGCTTTTTACCTTGGACCCTATGAACAAGAGCATGAATAGAATTCTACCGATAGTTTTGGGTCTTGTAGCGCTATGGAGTTGTACAAATGAACCAAAAGAACTTACAGATGAGGAATTGAGAGTAAAAGCTGATGAACTGGCTCACAAATACATCATTGTAGATGGTCACGTTGACCTTCCTTATCGAATGGAGCAAGGAGGGTTCATGATGCAGCGGAAAGTATTGAATGTTTCTAATGAAGCTTCTGATGGAAACTTTGATTATCCAAGAGCCAAAGAAGGTGGCTTGGATGCGCCATTCATGTCGATCTATATTCCATCGCAATATCAATATATCGATGGCTATGCGAAGAAATTTGCTGATTCATTGATCAGCATGACCAAGCAATTGGCAGATACTTATCCTGATCAATTTGCTATGGCGTATAGTCCTTCGGATGTGGAGGCCAATTTTAAAGCCGGGAAGATATCTCTTCCTATGGGGATGGAGAATGGGGCGCCAGTCGAAGATAACATCGATTTAGTTGCTGAATACCAGGAAAAAGGCATTAGATACATCACCTTAACGCATGGTAAAGACAATAAGATCTGCGACTCTTCTTATGACACAACCAGAACACATGCTGGTTTAAGCGAGTATGGACGAGAGGTAGTTAGAGAAATGAATCGAGTGGGGATCATGGTTGATATTTCACATGTTTCTGATGATACGTTTTGGCAGGTCATGGAAATGACCGATGTGCCAGCCATTGCTTCACATTCTTCAGCAAGAAAGTTTACTCCAGATTTTGAGCGAAATATGAATGATGAAATGATCAAACGTTTAGGTGAAGAAGATGGCGTGATCATGATCAATTTTGGTTCAAGTTTTCTTGATGGAGACTACAGAGCTAGACGAAATGAATATGATGAGCATGTGATCAATTGGTTGGCCGATAATGAATTGACCAGAGATGACCCAAAAGCGAAAGCTTATATCGATGAATATACTCAAACCAACGATCCTTGGGCTTCAGTTACTGATGTCGCTGATCACATCGACCATGTGGTCGCGTTGACTGGAGGCACTGATAACGTTGGATTTGGATCAGACTATGATGGCGTAGGTGACTCTTTGCCTACAGGCATGAAAGATGTTTCAACATACCCAAATTTGATCTACGAATTATTGAAAAGAGGCTATTCAGATGAAGACATTGCGAAGATGTGTTACAAGAATGCTTTTAGAGTCTGGCAAGCCGTTGAGGATGCGGCTGAATAGTGAGTAATTAAGAAATTGATCGGAAATCAACATAAACATGCTCTGGTTTCCGATCAACTCTTTATTACCATCCCTACAATCTCAAATTTCTCAAATACCTTCTCTGTATGTGGTGCATCAGGCAATTCGTCTGTTAGATCTTGACCTGCCCAATGCTCATAATGCTTGCCATCTCGCCAAAGACGGGAGGCTGATACATCGTAGATCTTACCTTGATAGGCCACCCAGGTCTCTTCTCTATCCTGCCCATTTCTTAGTGCTAGCTGTGCCTTGGTATAACTTTTCATTGGCTCACATAGTAGGCGTGATCGCGCATGAGGGTATATAGAAATTTCACTGTGGGCAATTCTGAATTGATATTGTACTTCTCTTTAAGCTTTTCCTCAAGCAGCTCGATAGGTTTAGACCTGGCATCATCTCTATAGGCATTTAAACTGGCCTTGATCAGTTTGATCTCTTGATCGTTCAATGAGGCAGCATCAGGAAATGTTGGTTCGTAACCGTCATCCACCTTTTGCATGATCACTTTATTTTGGATGTTCACCGCGCTTACTTTTTTGATCTTAACCACCGTGGTTCCTGCCAAAAGATCTCCTAATCTCTGTCCATTACGGGTCAAGATTATGAGAAGAACGGCTAACCCTGTAATACCGAAATCAATGACTTCGAGTAGCCATCTCAGAAAATAAGCAGCCACTGAAGGAGCGCTACCATCAAGCTTTACCACTTTTATGCTGAGTGCCATTTTTCCCACTGTTTGCCCATTAAAAAAGACCTCCATAAAAAATCGGTAGAGGTAAGCAACGATACCAATAAGCAGGCCTAGAGAAAGTGACATTTCTAGATCAACCATTGATAGAAAAAACATTACCATGAAATAAAAGCTTCCTATGATGACCACATCGATCAAAAATGCCAGTAATCGTTCGGCAACACCCGCTAATGGATATTCTAATTGTACGTTTTGAGTTGTTCGGATATTTACCGCTTGCATATACCGTTAGATTGAATAATTTTTGATTGAGATAAGAAGATCGAATGAGGGAATCTGCTTTCGTCAAGGCAAATATAAATAAATGGGAAAAGTTCGAAAGGCTTATTACAGCCAAGACGAAGAAAGATCCCGATGAGCTCGCAGAATTGTTCATTCAATTAACTGATGACCTCGCTTACGCCCGCACCAATTATCCAAAGGCAGATGTCACTGTTTATTTGAATAACCTCTCAACCAAGGTTCATCAATACATCTACAGAAATAAGAGAGAACAAAAGAATAGATTCACCAATTTTTGGAAAGTAGAGCTTCCTGAGATTTTCTGGAACCACCGGAAAGCATTTCGTTATTCATTGATCATCTTTCTGCTTTCCAGTCTAATTGGAGCTTTCTCTGCCGCTCAGGATCAAAACTTTGTACGTTTGATTTTAGGTGATGCATATGTTAACATGACCATTCGCAATATTGAAACAGGCGAACCGCTCGGTGTCTATGCACAAATGGGGCAATTTCCTATGTTTTTATCGATCACCTTCAATAACATCAGGGTGTCTTTTGTTGCTTTTGCTGCGGGTATCTTGACGGCTGTTTTTACGGGGTTCTTATTATTTAGAAATGGTGTAATGCTGGGTTCCTTTCAATACTTCTTCTACCAGAAAGGACTGCTGCTCACTTCTGTTTTGACTATTTGGTTGCATGGTACCATCGAGATCATTTCTATCGTAATGGCTGGCGGTGCCGGCATCATTATGGGTAACTCCTGGGTTTTCCCCGGAACCTATAGCCGTATGGATTCGCTAAAGAAAGGCGCTTTGACAGGGGCAAAGGTGGTTCTAGGACTGGTTCCTTTATTCATTACGGCAGGTTTTATCGAGTCATATGTCACTCGCCTCTTCGATATGCCTGATTTTCTAAAGGCGATGATTATCTTGTGCTCATTAGCCTTTATGGTTTGGTACATCATTATTTACCCACGTAAACTCTTTAAAAATGAATTACACACCGGAAATTGAATTTTACAAGAAACGTCCTTTTGGTGATAAGCTGAATGCGACATTTGTCTTTCTTAGAGAGAATGCCAAACCTTATTTCAAGGCACAATTACTTGTGGCAGGACCAATTTTGCTTCTGATCACCATAATCATTAACCAATTCTCTTTTGACTTCATGAGTATGGGGTTCAATGCTGAGGATTTTACCTTAAGTGATGCATCGAAGTTTTTTAAACTTTATGGTCTGATCCTGATCAGTGGAGTGATCACTGGAGCGATCATGCCTGCAGTGACATATACTTACATGAAGAAGTATCAGACCTTAGCACCTGATGCGATTGCAAATTCTGATATTACCCAAGGCCTCGCGGGTAAGATCTTTAACCTAATTGGATTTAATATTTTGATCGCACTGATTATCGGTTTGGTGGTTCTGGTCTTTTCACTTTTGATAGGCTTTTCAGCAACATCTTCTGCTTTTTTGGTAGTGATATTTGGACTTGGTTTGATCGTACTCATGCTTTACTTCGGGATCACACTAAGTCTTGGTTCTTCGATCATTGTTTTTGAAGACAATAATCCGATCGATGCGATCGGGCGTTGTTTCCGATTGATCGTTGGTAAGTGGTGGAGTACATTCGGTTTGATCGTTGTTGTTGGTATTTTATCATTGATCATCAATCAACTGTTCGGGTTACCGAGAGCGATATTCTTTGGTGTTAAGGCATTTACAGCCTTCGAAGAAGGAGGTGATTTCACCAACATGGTTCAAATGACCTCTGGAGAGCAGCTATTGAATGTGTTGTTCTCAGTATTCGAAACTTTTGGAACCATCGTCACCAACTCCTTAGTGTTTATCGCCATCGCTTTTCAATATTTCAATTTGGTGGAACGTAAGGAATCCAAAGGTTTGATGTCACAAATTGAAGGATTAGACCAAGCGTCAGAAGCTGAGGATGACGAAGTTTACTAGACTATTTCTTATTCTAATATTTTTCAATCTCTTATCAACGAGTTTAGTTGGGCAGGAGAATAGGGGCTTTGATCGATCACAATTGCAAGAATTGAGAGAAGATCCTGATTATCAATATGAACTGATCAAGCCAGAGCCTGAGGGCTTTTTCTCAAGGGTTTGGAACCGCATTGTCGATTGGTTTTGGGGCCTTTTTCAAACGGAGGGTTCTCGTAGTGCATTAGATATCGTTTTTAAACTCTTTTTGGCTTCAGTCTTTATTTATTTCTTGGTAAAGCTCTTTGGTGGCGATGTGACGAGCATTTTCAAACCCAATAAGAAACCATTAGATCTTCAATATGATGTAGATGAAGAAGCAATACACGAAATAGACTTTGAGCAAGAGCTTGATCAAGCAAAACAGGCTGGGAATTTCAGATTTATTATTCGGCTGTACTATCTCTGGGCATTGAAAAATGCCGCAGATGCCGAATGGGTCACTTTGATGCAGGGTAAGACCAACCGCGAGTATTTATACGAACTTTCTGGCAAACCAATTGAGCAAGAATTCAAAGGCTTGAGTTACCTATTCGATTATACATGGTATGGCCATTTTGATGCAAATGCTGAGTTAGCCGAAAAGGCTAAAGGGCTAAGAGAAAAGATATTTGAGCAGAAAGGAGATACGCTTGGGAGATAAGAAATTCATTTTTGCCCTCCTGGGGCTGCTCATTATTTATGTGTGGTATGAACTGAAGAAACCACAGCCGGAAGACTGGACAATCACTTATCATCACGAATCTACGGAGCCTTTTGGAGCAAAGGCGTTTCAGGAGTTAATGGACCCCATGTTCGATGATACCATAGAGCATGAGTTCAAGACCCTTTTTGAATTGATTAAAGAGGACAGCGTTGATCAGAACATGTTCATTCTAGCCAATGGCATTGGGCTTTCCAAGGAGGAGACTGAGCTCCTTTTAGAACAAGTGGCTTCTGGAAGAACCATCTTTTTGAGTGCTTTCGGGTATGGAGGCAAGTTGGCTGACACCTTTGATCTGAAGTCGGAATTTCAAGACGTATTGGGGATAATGCCTGCAGAGGAAATCGAGAAGGCACTAGGAGGAGAAAGTAAAAGAATAATCACTCTTGAATGGGGTACAGAAAAGAAAGAATTTATTTATCCAGCGCTAGGCGCCACAAACTTTTTTGAAGAAATTGATGAGGATCAACTAGAGGTATTGGCAACAAATGATGAGGGGTTCCCAGTATTGATCAAATATGAAAATCGAGGGCAATTGATCATGAGCACTATGCCCTTGTCATTCACCAATTACTTCAGTTTGTTAGAGGAGACCTCAGCTTTTACAGAGGCGCAATTAAAGTTGATTCCACAAGATGAGCCTATTTTACGGAACCAATATTATCATTTGGGTAGGCTCGAATCAAGCAGTCCGCTTCGGGTTTTATTGGCCAATGCCTCACTTCGGTGGGCTACGTTTATTCTACTTATTGGCATCTTGCTCTTTTTTGTTTTTCAATCGAAAAGGCAACAACGCATTATACCCATTGTTACCCCTTTAGCTAACCTCACACTGGAATTCGTTCGTATTTTGGGTAGGCTATATTACAGGCAAAGCGATCATGCAAATCTATCAAAGAAGCGTGTGCTTTATTGGAAAGAGTTCGTGAGAACCCACTATAATCTAAATACAGAGCATCTGAATGATGACTTAAAGGATGAATTGGAGAGGAAATCGGGTAAGGAAAAAACTACAATTGACACTTTGGTCAATTTTGTAAAAGCAATAGAAAATGAGCAAGCGATCTCTGACGAATCGTTGCTCCTTTTTGAAAAAAAATTAAATGAATTCTATGGAATCGAATGAGAATGAATTGTCTAATGAGGCCTTTGCCAATCGCGTAGATCTAAGTGCGTTAAAAGCTGGGGTAGAAAAGATCAGAGCTGAAATAGGTAAAGTGATCGTTGGCCAAGAAAAAATGGTCGATCTGATATTAACGGCTATTCTTGCCGATGGGCATATATTGCTGGAAGGTGTGCCTGGGGTTGCCAAAACCTTGGCTTCCAAGTTGGTGGCAAAGTGTCTTTCGGTAGATTATTCTAGGGTTCAATTTACACCCGATCTTATGCCGTCTGATGTTTTGGGTACGAGTGTATTCAATATGAAAACTTCAGATTTTGAATTCAAGAAGGGTCCAATTTTCTCCAATATCGTGCTGATCGATGAAATCAATCGAGCACCTGCCAAAACCCAGGCAGCCCTTTTCGAAGTGATGGAAGAAAGACAAGTGACCATTGACGGGCATCGATACCAGATGGAGCCTCCATACATCGTTTTGGCGACCCAAAATCCTATTGAACAAGAAGGGACTTATCGATTGCCAGAAGCACAGCTCGATCGCTTCCTCTTCAAAATAGAGATCGATTATCCAACTTTAGAGAATGAGGTAGAGATTCTTTTAAGGGAATCTCAAAGATCTGGAAAATCTGATGAGGAGATTAATCCTGTGCTTAATGGCAAAGAAATTCAAGCATATCGTGCGGATGTAAGAAAAGTATTGGTTGATGATAAGTTATTGAGTTACATCGCTGAGATCGTTCATCAGACGAGACATGATAAGAATATCTATTTAGGTGCTTCACCGAGAGCTTCGATTGCTTTACTCAATGGTTCTCGCGCTTTCGCTGCCATACAAGGCAGAGATTTTGTGACGCCTGATGATATCAAATTCATTGCACCATCTGTACTCAAACATCGCATCATGCTTACCCCTGAAAAGGAAATGGAAGGCGCGACTCCGCATGAAGTGATCAATCAATTGGTTGCCAAAACAGAAGTGCCACGTTGAAGCATTTTTGGCAATCATATTATTTAACCATAAGAGCCTACCTAGTGCTAGGAGTATTGGTCTTTCTTTTTCTTATGGCCTATGCATTGCCGGTGCTTTTTTATCCAGCAGAGATCGTATCCTATTTGTTGCTTGTGGCCTTGCTCGGAGATTCCGTATTGTTGTTTCGTCAAAAGCAAATGATATCAGCTGAGCGTTCTTTGGCAGAAAAATTTTCGAATGGCGATGAAAACCCCGTAAAATTAGTAGTCGAGAGCCGTTACGGTTTCCCAATTTTTATCAAGATCATTGATGAATTGCCTGTGCAATTTCAAATGCGTGACCAGTCTTTTGAGGCTTGGCTCTCGTCTTACAAACCCATCACATTTAACTATACTCTGAGGCCAGTGAAACGCGGGGCTTATGAATTTGGTGTGATCAATGTATTTGTAAGATCAAAGTTAGGTTTGGTGCAGCGAAGGTTTCAAGAAGGCCTGAGCCAAGAAGTAGCGGTTTATCCATCGTATGTACAAATGCGAAAATATGAGCTTTTAGCGATCTCTAATCAACTGAAAGAATTCGGGGTCAAAAAGATCAGGCGTATTGGGAATAACATGGAGTTTGAGCAGATCAAAAACTATGTGAGCGGAGATGATTATAGAAAAGTGAATTGGAAAGCAACGGCCAGAAAAGGTCAGCTGATGGTCAATCAGTATCAGGAAGAAAAGTCGCAGCACGTGTATAGCGTGATCGATAAGGGCCGCATGATGCAGCAACCCTTCGAAGGACTTAGTTTACTCGATTACGCTATTAATGCATCATTGGCGATCAGCAATATTGCCCTTAAAAAAGGAGATAAAGCCGGAGTGATCACCTTTCAGGAAAAGTTGAATTCTATGCTGCCATCCTCCTCCAGAAATATTCAGTTGAATTTGATCCTTGAACATTTATACAAGCAGAAAACAGCTTACAAAGAATCTGATTTTGGGAAACTTTATGCAACACTCAGAAGAAAGGTAAGTCAAAGGTCTTTGGTGCTGCTTTATACCAATTTTGAGTCATTGTCAAGTATGCAAAGGCAATTGAATTCCCTACAAAAGATCGCTAAACAGCATTTGTTGGTTTGTATCTTTTTCGAAAATACTGAGGTTGAAAATCTTATCAATTCCGAAGCAACTGATGTGGAAGAAGTATATACCAAAGGTATTGCAGAACAGCTGGTCTATGAAAAGAAACTCATCGTTAATGAATTGAAGGCGCATGGTATTCAGTCTGTCTTAACTCCTCCCAAAGAGCTGACCATTAATACTATCAATAAATATCTTGAATTGAAATCCAGGGGTTTAATATGAGAAGGCGAAACCTATTGTTTTTTGGAATTATTGCCTTTATAGCCATTGTGATTTGGTCTGCGGCTAAGGATTCTGGTATGAATAGTTTAACGCTAGATTTCAAAGAAGTGGCATTCATCCAGAATGAAAATAACACTGGCCCAGTAAAAAGGAGGTATATCGTAGCTGTGTCCGATACGATTTGGTCCGAGTTAGAAATTTATGGTAACCTGATGCCTTATTCGAAGTTGGGATCTACCGAAGTCTTCTTTTTTCTAAATGGACAAGAACTTCCGAAAGAGGTCCAACTTTCAAACCCACCTTTTGATAAAGATTTTGATACTACACTTGTTGCACATTATATGAAGAACAACATGGGGCAAGTTAGTCTGAAGAAATAAGTAGGGTAAACCTAAGCTGCTGGGTATTATATATGTTAGTCAAGTAGACTAGTAAAATTAATGACCCAGTTGAAAAGCCTTTATCACGCACGGTGGTAAGGGCTTTTACATTTTAGAGCGTCATTTCAAAGACTCCGAAATGAATTCAGACTGATGCATTTGTTAGATCAACTTTCCTTGTGCTCTGATCCATCTTTCAGGGAAATCACCATGCGTGGCTGCTGTATAGTCTTCATAGCTGCACGGAATATATGCTCGATCTAAATGTCCTTCACCATAAGTAACGAGCATCCACCATTTCTCCGATCGATTACTCTTGTAAAAGGTCATGGTATCATTAGAGCCCTCGAAACTAACCGTATACTTGGTGTAATTGTCAGAATTGAATTGGCCAGTGTCTTTGCGGTTGTAATAACCCTCTACAAAATACCATACCATTGTGGCTAAAATAGCCGCAGTTTTTTCGTGTTGGTCGTCTAAAGTGGGGTTGTATTCGGTTATACTGATCGAGCTCATTTTCTCATTCAGTCCCGCATACCACATCACTTGGCAGGCTTCTTCTCCGGTAAGACCAAAAGGCTCTGCCTTGGCATTTCCTGGTGCATCGGCACTACGGATAGCGGATACATCCAAGGTGAGCATATGAGCCATTCTAATTACAGGTTCGGCAAGCTTTATATTATCGCGAATCTCACCCAAGCGCAAGGTTTCAAAGTAAAGTTTATCTAAAGCTGACAAAGCATCAGCTTCAACAAGGTATTGCTGGTGAGCCAAATGATTATAGCTAAAAAGGAAGTTTGGCTTATGTGTGATGAGTTTAGACAAGAAGGTCTCATTATGATCTCCCTGAATCTCAACATCCATGCGAGCATCTATATTTAATACAGAGATCAGATCGCCTTTACTTTCGTAAGCTTCGTACTGTCCCATAGACAAGTCGTGCGTGCCGCCAATGATAATGGGCAATACTTTCATGGCCATCAAATGCTCGCAGACTTCCTTTAATCGGGCGATCGTGTCTTCATAATTTTCTCCATTTTGGATATTTCCTAGGTCGGCTAATTTGAGCTGAACATTGCTCTTTTTCAACCGATAGAGTTTTTCTCGTATACGATTCGCACCTTCCGAAACACCAAGGTTGACCTGTGTTCCTCTGTCTTCTGTAAGGCCAACAAGGGCCATGTCCATTTTTTCAATTTCTAGACTGGCATCAGTCAAAGATTTGATACTGTTACCTAAAGCTGATTGTGACAAGCCTTCAATGATCGGAGGGGCTTTGAAGAAGAGTTTGAGGTTCATTTAATAAAGATAGATTGAATGCTTGAATTGGCAAGGGCAGGAGGCGTGATGCTTGCTAAGGGAGGCAGGGTAAACATTAAGATTTTTAGTATGAGCGCAGCCGAAGCATCAAACTGTAGAATTTTTGAAGGCATAAAAAAACCCTGATCACGAAAGTTGGTGGTCAGGGTTTACTGTTATTTTATGGGATTGATTATCCTCCGAAGTCGTCAAATGAAACGTTCTCATCTGGCACACCCCAGTCTTCACACATTTTCAGTACAGCTGCGTTCATCATTGGAGGTCCACAGAAGTAGAATTCAATGTCTTCAGGTGCATCGTGCTTGCTTAGGTATTGATCGATTACCGCTTGGTGAACGAAACCGACAAAACCATCCCCTTCATCATCCATATTCTTTTTCTCTTTCCAATTATCTTCCGGAAGAGGCTCTGAAAGGACAAGATGGAAATTAAAGTTCGGGAAGTCCTTTTCGATCTTTCTAAAATCTTCCAAGTAGAACAATTCTCTTTTGGATCGACCACCGTACCAGTAAGAAACTTTTCTTCCGGTTTTTAATGTATGGAACAGGTGGAATAGGTGAGATCTCATTGGTGCCATTCCTGCACCACCACCGATGTAGAGCATTTCAGCATCGGTTGGTTTAATGAAGAATTCACCGTAAGGTCCAGATATCGTTACTTTATCACCTGGTTTTCTCGTGAATACATAAGAAGAACAAATACCAGGATTCACATCCATCCATTTATTGTTTGCTCTGTCCCATGGTGGAGTCGCAATACGGATGTTCAACATGATGATGTTACCCTCTGCAGGGTGGTTGGCCATAGAGTAAGCTCTAAAGATTTCCTCATCGTTGACCATCTTAAGATCCCAAAGATTGAACTTGTCCCAGTCTTCTTTGAACTTATCCGGACCAGCAGGATCCTCAGGATGAGGTTCGATGTTCATGTCTTTAAAGTCACAAACTACTGGTGGCACATCTACCTGAATGTAACCGCCTGCTTCAAAGTCAAGCGTTTCTCCTTCAGGAAGTCTTACCACAAATTCTTTAATGAAAGAAGCGACATTGTAGTTGGAAACCACTTCGCACTCCCATTTCTTAATACCAAAGATCTCTTCAGGGATATTGATGCGCATATCATTTTTCACCTTAACCTGGCAAGAAAGTCTAACACCTTCTTTTTGCTCGGTACGGCTCAAGTGACCAACTTCTGTTGGTAGCACATCTCCTCCTCCTTCGTTAATGGTACACTTACACATGGCGCAAGTACCACCACCACCGCAAGCGGATGGCAGAAATATTTTTTCCGATGATAATGTGTTCAGCAAGGTTGAACCTGCTGCTGTCACGATAGGATTGTCCTCATCTCCGTTTACAATGATCTTTACATCTCCAGACTGAACAAGTTTAGACTGAGCATATAACAAGATCAAAACCAACAATAGAATGACGGCCGCGAAAGCTACAACTGAAGTAATAATTACAGATGTCATCAATAATCTTTTTTTACAGACAATATGACCTGAAAATCAGGCCTTTTCTTAAGGCTACAAATATATTTACTAAATGCTTAAATCAGTAAGGATAGCTGGAAAAAAGGTGGATGTTCATTGATCTCATTTATATGGCAATTCTCGATAGTAGTTCTTTTCCTTTCTGAAGCTCTTCCAATTCTGACTTTAAACCTTCAATACTCAACTTACCAAGGCATATCCTTGGTGATTTTGACGTGAGAACAAGGTTAATACCGCCTTTGTTTATCCAATCTTTTTTGATCAATGCTTTTAGCGAGATTTCACCAATTACATAACTCTGATCGAAGCTAAAATAGCGTTCGGAGATGTTATCAAAGGCATCTAACTCTATTCTCTGCGGTTGGTCAAAACTCACATAAACTTCGAGTAAAGCATCATTTGAGAAGCTGATTTGACATTGTCTATCACGCTTTTTGTATTCATAACGATAGTCATAGCTTAAGGCAGACACATCGGAAAGCACAGCCGCACCTGTGGGCAAACTGCCTGCTCCTTTGCCAATAAACCTTTGCTCATCACAGAACTCACCGATTAAACTCACCGCATTGAATTCGTTTTTCACGTTGATCAGGCTATGATCTTTTTTAATGAATTGGGGTAAAACGAAGCCGAAGACCTTATCCTTAAACCGATATGCAGAGGCCATCAGTTTGATCTCGAGATCATTTTGACGAGCAAAGTCGAGGTCCCCATTGGAGATCGCGTCTATACCTTGGTTAAAGATGTGTTCCGGTTTAACAAATAAACCAAATGCATGCGTGAGTAAAATGCTCAATTTGTATTTCGCATCATATCCTTTGACGTCTAAACTTGGGTCTGCTTCTGCAAAACCAAGTTGCTGCGCATCAGCAAGTGCCTGATCATAGTCTAGTTGTTTTTCAAAGAGTTGTGTAAGAATATAATTTGTAGAGCCATTGAAGATGCCTTTGATCTCATACAAAGGCTCGTGACCAAAGTATTCTTCTAAAGTCCGAATGACAGGAATGGAGCCACATACCGCCCCTTCATAAAGGACCGCTTTCCCTGTTTCCTCCTGGAGGGCGACCAATTCTTGAAGGTTTTCAGCGATCATCTTTTTATTGGCTGTTACAACCGATTTGCCATTTTGCAAAGCAGAAAATACGATCTCTTTGGCAGCTTTGGCATCATCAATAAGTTCGACAATGATATCGATGTCTTCATCTTGGAGAATTTCAGAGGCTTTAGTCGTGAAAAGATGAGCAGGTAGTTTTCTGTGTTTCTCTGGATGCTTAATGCAGATCTTTTTGATCTCTCCGTTGAAATTATTTGAGCTATTGATGGTTTCGTAAAGGCCTTGACCGACACAGCCAAAACCGAAAAGTCCTATAGTTATATTTTTCATTTCGAGTTCTTGTTTAAAAAGTGTTGTACATGTTTAGTGATGGCTTCGGTTTCGATGAGGAAGCCATCATGACCATAAATCGAGGTGATGGAATGGTACTGAGCATAGGGAATTTGATTTGCTAAACTTTTAACTTCTGATTCTGCAAAAAGGAGGTCACTATCAATGCCTAAAATCAAGGTATTGGATTTGATCTTGCTTAGGGCCTTATCGGCACCTCCTCTTTTACGCCCAACATCATGTGTGTCCATGGCTTGGCTCAAAGTATAATAGGTTCGTGCATCGAAACGATTATTGAGTTTCGCTCCCTGGTAGCGTTGATAGCTATCTGCTTTGAAATCGTCAATTTTGTCAGGTAGGTCTTGTTGGGTGCGATCAAAGCATGTTTTAGATCGATAAGAAACCATGGCCATTGCTCTTGCGGCCTCTAGCCCTTTCCAGCCGCCTTTGGGGCTTGAAGAGTAAAACGAAGGGTCTGCTTCGATGGCCATGCGCTGAGCAGTTCGAATTCCGATGCCCCAGCTTGAACTCTTGGCTCCACAGCCAATACACATGATGTTTAGGAATAATGTCGGCTCTTCAATAGCCCATTCGAGCAATTGTTGCCCCCCCATAGAGCCGCCAAGACCTAAATAAATCTTATCTATTTGAAGGTGCGTTTTGAGCAGTTGATGAGCCCTCACCATGTCACGAATGGTGATCAAAGGAAATTTATTAAGGTATCTCTCACCCGTTTCCGGATCAAAATCTTTTGGTCCAGTGGAACCATAGCAAGAGCCAATGATATTGGCACATATGATAAAGTGGTCACTAGGATTGATCAGTGAATCCTCACCCACTAAACCATTCCACCAATCAGTTGGATCAGAATTGGCTGTAAGCGCATGAAAGACCCAAACCACATTGCTTTGATCAGTGTTGAGTTTACCAAACGTTTGGTAAGCAATGCGCAGCTCAGGTAATGAAGCACCTGATTCTAGTTCAAATCGTTGTTTGTAATGAAAGTATTGTAAGCTGTTGCTTGCTGGCGAACTATCGCCAGGGGCAACGAATGCATTCGTTGTAAGCATTTGAAAATCTTTAGATATTAATATTAAGATAAGGGCTATTGCCAAATAGTCTTCTAAAGTCTAATAGCAACAAATGATCAAATGCTTAGCAACAGCTAGTAGCGTGTATATGATCGGACGAAATGTGTTTTGATATTCGCATGTTAATCAATTTATATTCTCCCGAATGCCTCTTGACATCCATTAGGGATCAGGATTTAGCACCTTTGCCGAAGTCTCGGCATGGTTGCTAGCGCTTCAAAGAGCCTGTCTCTCCACGCTTCTGTATAAATCGATTCCTATTTAACCGATGGTTATCGGTAGGAATGACTTGATGCTACAAACGTAGCGGGTGAATCTTTAGATTCAAATGATTTTCTAAAATTATTGAAGCATCCTTAGCAAAGTAGTCAGCTTATGCTTCAGGTTTCTTCTATCTACGATAAAGTCTAAGAAGCCATGATCGAGTACAAACTCTGAGCTTTGGAAGCCTTTAGGCAGGTCTTTTCCAACAGTATCACGGATGACACGAGGACCAGCAAAACCGATCAAAGCACCAGGTTCAGCAATATTGAAATCACCCAGCATGGCATAACTAGCGGTGACACCCCCGGTAGTAGGGTCGGTGACTAGTGAGATGTATGGAATGCCTTCTTGACTCAATAGGGCCAACTTTGCAGAGGTTTTACCAAGCTGCATCAAAGAATACCCAGCCTCCATCATTCGGGCACCAC
The DNA here is from genome assembly GCA_965659985.1 of Roseivirga sp. Taxonomy (GTDB): domain Bacteria; phylum Bacteroidota; class Bacteroidia; order Cytophagales; family Cyclobacteriaceae; genus Roseivirga. The sequence continues at coordinate 23,153 of CBFHYE010000154.1, forward strand.
CTGATTTTGAGATCATTAAGAAAGGCGTTTTTGTCTTTCTGGCATGGTCGATTGCTCTTGCGATCTTTTCACCAACCACTGAGCCCATAGAACCTCCAATAAAAGAGAAGTCCATACAAGCCACAACGATATCCACGCCATTCATCTTTCCATGAGCTGAACGAACAGCATCTTTAAGATTGGTCTTCTCCATTGTCGCCTTTAGGCGTTTAGGATAAGCCTTGGTATCAACAAAGTTCAGTGGGTCACCAGATGTCATATTCGCGTCTAGCTCCGTGAACTTATTATTGTCAAAGAGGATCTCGAAATACTCTTTTGAACCGATGCGCACATGAAATCCGTCTTCTGGACTTACATAAGCATTGTTCTTTAGTTCTCTCGTATGAACGATCGTTCCACCAGGGGTTTTGTACCAAAGACCATCAGGCGCATCCTTCTTTTGGTCTGTAGGTGTGGTAATTCCTTTTACTTTTCTCTGAAACCAACTCATCTCAAAATTTTCGTAAGTAAGGATCAAAAATAGGTCAAATCTTTGCGACTCCCAACATGAATATTTCTAGATAACTTTTAACCTCATGTGAAATATTGAATATAAGTCTTGAAATAAAGCTTTGATGTCATTTTATTTGTCGCGGAATGAACGTTCATTCCGTTTTGAAATCGTTGATGGTAGAGCTTAAACAAGATAAAAGGACAATTATATTAGAATCGACACTCGAGTTATTGAGCGAGAATGGATTTCATGGTACGCCTATTTCAACCATAGCCGAAAGGGCGGGAGTGGGTGCCGGAACCATTTACCGTTATTTTCAGAATAAGGAGGAATTGATCAACGAATTGTTCACCGAGATCAAGAAGCGTGTAATTAGAGCAATGCTCAACGATTATCGAGAAGAAGGAACATTTAAGGAGCGTTTTAAGCACTTATGGAAGAACCTCATCAATTACTGTATCGCCAACCCCATGGAATTCCATTTTGTTGAGCAGTATAGATACGCTCCATTTATGAAGAATGGAACCAGAGAAGAAACCTATATCATTCTTGCTCCGATCATGCAGTTCTTCATTGAATCTAAGCGGGCAAAGGCCATGAGAGATCTTCCGCTTTTTACCATAATCGCCTTGCTATATGGTCCAATTGTATCATTGTCGAAGCTACACATTGATAGCGATCAAAAATTAACCGAAGAAAAGATAGAACAAGCTGCAGAAGCCTGTTGGGATGCAGTTGCTTACAAATAATAAAATTATGAAGGGAGTAGTAATTGATGGCATAGGAAGCTACGTGCCGCCAAGAGTTGTTAAGAATGAGGACTTTCTCGATGCCGAGTTTTACCAAGAGAATGGCGAGAAATTTCCTGATGATAATGAAGTGATCATTCGAAAATTTGAAAAGATTACTGGAATAAAAGAAAGAAGGTATGCAGAGCCTGGACAGTCTTGTTCGGACCTTGCGGCTTATGCAGCTGAAAAAGCATTAGAAAATAGTTCTATTGATGCTGAAGACCTCGATTACATCATAGTCGCTCACAATTTTGGTAACATCAATTGGGAGGATAATCGTATTGACATGATGCCAAGTTTGGCTGCCAGAGTAAAGCATAAGTTGGGCATTAAAAACCCAGGTTCAACTTGCTATGACATTATTTTTGGTTGCCCAGGATGGTTGCAGGGTGCTATTCAAGCGACCCAGATGATCCGCTGTGGTGATGCGCAGGCGGTGATGGTGATCGGGGCGGAGACGCTTTCCAATATTGTCGACAAATATGATCGCGATTCAATGATCTTTTCAGATGGGGCTGGTGCTACCATTTTTAGAGCTTCTGACCAGAAAAATGGTTATCTCTCGCAGGCTTCTCGAACGGACGCAGCTCAAGAGTTAGCCTATTTAGATATGGGGCCATCTTTTAATCCACATCTTGAGAAGTCTAAAGGCAGATTCATCAAAATGAAAGGGCGAAAGATCTATGAATATGCCTTAACTGAAGTTGCGGCAGCCATCAAGACGGCAATAGATAAGGCAAACTTAGATCTGGGAGATATCAAAAAAGTTTTGATCCATCAGGCAAATGCCAAAATGGACGAGGCGATTTTGTTGAAGCTATTTAAGATCTACGGTGTGAAAATGGACCCAGTGGCTTTGATGCCCATGACCATCGAAAAGTTAGGCAATAGCTCAGTAGCTACGATTCCAACCATGTTGGATCTAATCAAAAGGGGAGAATTAGAAGGTCATGAGATTAATGAAGGCGATAAGGTGATCTTTGCCTCTGTAGGAGCCGGCATGCACATTAATGCCATGGTTTTTGAGATGTAAGAGAAGTCTTCCATTATTGCTAAAAGAAAAACTGGACCGTTGAAAAGTAAAAAAGCCACTCATTTGAGTGGCTTTTCTTTATCTGTTTACGAAAGTTCTAATCAAGCTCTTCATAGTCAACATAGTCACCACCTTTGAAATTTTCAGAAGACTTTTTGCTCTTCCTTTCTGGGGCTACCCGAACGTTGACATTGCCGTCCTTTGGCTGTTGATATGATGATCCCTGTTGCTGTCTAAACTGATCTTGCTGTCTTTGCGCTTGTTTGACAAGATTGCCAAGAAAAAACCTCGCTACACCTCTAAAGATCCAGGCACCAACAAAAATGAATAAAGCTATTTTTAATAAAACTCCCATTACCTACTTAAATACAAATTCCTCTTCGAATAAATGTCGAGGAAGTAATCGTCCATGAGGTCATCTATGTAATAGATCGCTTCCCCGGTAGACTTCATCTCAGGTCCTAATTCCTTATTTACATTTGGGAATTTATGGAATGAGAATACAGGCTCTTTGATCGCATAGCCCTTTTTCACTGGGTTGAAGTTGAAATCTTTCAATTTCTTTTCTCCCAACATGACTTTTGTGGCATAGTTTACATAAGGTTCCTGATAAGCCTTGCCTATGAAAGGAACGGTTCGAGAGGCCCTTGGGTTCGCTTCGATGATATAAACTTTGTCATCTTTGATCGCAAACTGAATGTTGATCAGACCTACCGTCTTTAGTGCCAAGGCGATTTTCTTAGTATGCGCCTCAATTTGCTGCATCACAAAATCACCTAAGCTGTATGGAGGAAGTACTGCATAAGAGTCACCTGAGTGAATTCCTGCAGGCTCCACATGCTCCATGATACCGATGATGTAAACATCTTCACCATCACAGATCGCATCGGCTTCTGCTTCTATCGCATTCTCTAAAAAGTGATCGAGCAATACGCGGTTGCCTGGAATATCTTTTAAGATGTTCACCACGTGCTCTTCAAGCTCTTGCTCGTTGATCACGATCTTCATGCTTTGTCCACCCAATACATAAGACGGCCTTACCAATAAAGGAAAGCCCAATTCTTTTGAAAGATCAATGGCCTCTTCTGCATCTTCGATCACGCCAAATTTTGGATAAGGAATGTCGTTCTCAGCTAAAAGTGTTGAGAATCGACCCCTATCTTCAGCAAGATCTAATGCCTCATAACTGGTCCCAATAATGTTGATGCCGTAGCGATCAAGTTTTTCAGCCAGTTTCAATGCAGTTTGACCACCCAGCTGCACAATTACGCCTACTGGGTTTTCGTGCAAGATGATGTCATAGATGTGTTCCCAGAAAACAGGCTCGAAGTAGAGCTTGTCAGCCGTATCAAAGTCTGTAGAAACCGTTTCAGGATTACAGTTGATCATGATGGTTTCATAGCCACATTCTTTCGCAGCATACAATCCATGTACACAACAGTAATCAAACTCAATTCCCTGTCCGATTCGGTTAGGTCCCGAACCTAAAACGATCACTTTCTTATTGTCAGAACTGATGGATTCATTCTCTTGATCAAAAGTCGAGTAATAATATGGCGTCTGAGCTTCGAACTCTGCCGCACAGGTGTCCACCATTTTATAGACACGTTTAATGCCTAAGTCGTGTCGTTTGTTGAATACTTTAGATTCTAAACAGCCAAGGAGGTGAGCAATCTGACGATCTGCATAACCTTTCTCTTTGGCTTCTCTTAATAACGGCTCTTCAATTGAGTCAATGGTATGTTTCTCAATTCTATCTTCAAGTTCGATGAGGTCTTCAATTTGTTGTAAGAACCACTTATCGATCTTAGTTTTCTTCTGTATGGTATTGAACGCTATCCCTAGTTTAAACGCATCGTAGATATGGAAGAGTCTGTTCCAACTTGGATTTTCCAGACTATGGAGTAATGCGTTTTGGTCTTTTAACTCTTTACCATCAGCACCTAGGCCGTTTCTTTTGATCTCCAGTGACTGACAGGCTTTCTGAAGGGCTTCTTGGAAATTTCTTCCGATACCCATGGCTTCACCAACCGACTTCATTTGAAGGCCAAGTTTTCTATCAGAGCCTTTGAATTTGTCGAAGTTCCATCTTGGTACTTTCACGATCACGTAATCTAATGCTGGCTCAAAGAAGGCAGACGTATTTTTTGTGATCTGATTCTTAAGCTCGTCTAGATTATAGCCGATAGCCAATTTAGCTGCGATCTTTGCGATTGGATAACCAGTGGCTTTAGAAGCCAATGCCGATGAACGGGATACTCGAGGGTTGATCTCAATACCAATGATATCGTCATTTTCCGGGTTCACGGCAAACTGTACATTACAACCGCCAGCAAACTGACCAATACCATTGATCATTCTGATGGAAAGATCACGCATCGCTTGATAAACTGTGTCTGGCAATGTCATCGCTGGGGCAACTGTGATGGAGTCGCCTGTGTGTACACCCATTGGGTCAAAGTTCTCAATAGAACAAATGATGATGACGTTACCAATGTTGTCTCTGATCAGTTCTACCTCGTATTCTTTCCAACCCAGAATACTTTGTTCAACCAATACTTCGTGAATTGGAGAGGCTTGAAGACCTCTTTCCAGGGCTACATCAAATTCATCTTGTGAGTGTACAAAGCCACCACCATAACCTCCCAATGTGTAGGAAGGCCTGATTACTAGCGGGAATCCAATTTCTTGAGCAATTTCTTTTCCTTTTAGGAAAGAAGTAGCGGTTTCACCTTTACAGACATTGACACCGATCTCGATCATTTTTTGCCTGAATTTCTCCCTGTCTTCAGTTGTCTCGATGGCATTGATGTCCACACCAATGATCTTCACATCAAACTTTTCCCAGATTCCGGCCTTATCGCACTCAATTGCAAGGTTCAAAGCAGTTTGTCCTCCCATAGTAGGAAGAACCGCATCGATGTCGTGCGTTTTGAGAATCTCAATTATCGATTTTTTGGTCAAGGGCTTCAAATACACATGATCTGCCGTTACGGGGTCGGTCATGATCGTGGCTGGATTTGAGTTGATCAATGTCACCTCAATGCCTTCTTCTCTCAAAGAACGTGAAGCTTGTGAACCGGAATAGTCAAACTCGCAGGCTTGACCAATAATGATAGGTCCGCTACCAATAATTAGGACGGACTTGATGCTGTTATCTTTTGGCATAATTAATAAGGAAGATCGACTGTTGACTTAGGTCTAAATTGGGGCAAAGTTATGGTATTCAGTTAATATACAAAACCCAAAAAAGGGTATTCCATAAATCCTCTTGAAATGAATTTAAAAAGTGCCGATCGAGTCCTTTGAAAGAGAATTTTTCTTTAAATTAATTTTTCGATTTATCTCAAATCCAAAATATCATGAAAGCATCTACTCTACTAAAACAATCAATTTTGTCTTTAGCCGTGATTTTTGTCATGGCCAGCTGCGCAGCTTCCGGGACAGGGAATTCATCTTCGGCTAAAAAGAAAAAGGCTTACGATCCTGCGGGTACGTGGGAATATTATGTCGATACGCCCGATGGTGGAAGTGGCGGAACCTTGATCATTTCTGGCTCTCCAGGCGCCTACACGGGTTCATTAGCCACCGATCAATTTGGAACCTTGGAATTAATGGGGATGGATATTGTCGACACAAATATGACAGCATCAATTGACGTTATGGGCATGAGTGCCGATCTAGAAGTAGCTTTTGAAGGGGAAAACTTTTCAGGAGTGGTTTATCTTGGCGAAGACGCTTTCCCTATGGAGGGAAAGAGGGTGAGCAAATAATATAATGATTGTATGAAAATAGAGGTCAGCTTGAAAAGGCTGGCCTTTTTTATTTTCATAGGTTCATTCACTCAGTATCATATAGCCTGTAGCACAATGATTATTACTAATGCAATGCCAATAGCAGCCGATATGTTTCTAGTTACTTTCATCACTTTCAATTTTTTAGCCAATAGATGACTAGGGGTTATTGTTCAAAAGCAAAGTTCAGCAATTCAGGCTTTGGATTAATTGGTGATTAACGGATTTAGGTACATAGGTTTTTCACCTATACACAAAAAAAGGAGGTCATCGACCTCCTTTTTCATGCTTAAATTCTTCGATTGGATCAAATGTGTAATGCGCGATTGTCAGTAGCCGCTAAGCAGGCCTCTTTAAAGGCTTCCGTATAAGTCGGGTGTGCATGTGACATTCTAGCGATATCCTCAGCGCTCGCTCTATACTCCATCGCGACCACAGCTTCTGCAATCATGTCTGCTGTTCTTGGCCCGATCATATGAACGCCTAGAATCTCATCTGTATTCTTATCTGCCAATACTTTGACCACACCATCAGTATCCATAGAAGCTCTGGCTCGACCAGATGCTTTGAAAGGAAAAGAACCTGATTTATAGGCTACACCATCTTCTTTGAGTTGTTCTTCCGTTTTGCCAACAGAGGCAACTTCTGGCCAGGTATATACAACACCGGGGATCAAATTGTAATCGATGTGCGGCTTTTGTCCTGCCATTACTTCAGCTACAAAAGAACCTTCTTCTTCGGCCTTATGCGCAAGCATAGCGCCTTTGATCACATCACCGATGGCATAAATGTTATCCACCTCAGTTTTCAAATGATTATCCACTTCGATACGACCGCGCTCATCTGTTTTGATGCCAACGTTTTCAAGTCCAAGTCCATCAGTGTAAGGTTTTCTACCGATTGAAACCAAGCAGTAATCTCCTTTGATGTCTATTGTTTCTCCTTTTTTGTTTTCCGCTTTTACGGTTACTGTTTTGGCGGTACCCTTTACTTCAGTCACTTTGTGGCCTAGGTAGAAATTGAAGCCTAGTTTTTTCAGTGATTTTTTCAATTCCTTACCCATGGTCTTGTCCATCGATGGAATGATATCATCCATGAATTCGACCACAGAGACCTCAGCGCCTAGTCTTCCATAAACAGAACCGAGCTCCATACCGATCACACCACCACCGATGATGATCATGTGTTTAGGAATTTCTTTGAGCTCTAAGGCTTCGGTAGAGGTGATCACACGTTTTTTATCGATCTCAATGAATGGCAGAGATGCTGGCTTTGAACCAGTAGCAATGATCACCTTTTCGGTTTCGATCTTTGATTCCTTACCCTCTGAATCAGTTACTTTGATCGTGTTCTTATCGACAAAAGAACCCAATCCAGTATGAACATCGATCTTGTTCTTTTTCATCAAGAAAGCGATACCGTTCACATTGTCTTTCACAACCCCTCGTTTTCGCTCGATCATTTGATCAAGGTTTACCTTGAGGTCCTTCAGCTCAATACCGTGCGTTTCAAAAGTATGTGCAGCGTTGTGATAATGTTCTGAAGAATCGAGGAGGGCTTTCGAAGGTATACAGCCTACATTAAGGCAGGTGCCACCAAGTGTATCGTATTTTTCAATGATCGCAGTTTTCATACCCAGTTGGGCACAACGGATAGCGGCTACATAACCACCAGGACCAGAACCAATTACTGTTACATCGTATTTCATGTCATTCGTATTTAGTAGTGCGTAATGAGTATTGCGATTAGATGCCAAGTAATAAACGTGTTGGATCTTCGAGTAATTCTTTCACTCTTACCAAGAAGCTTACGGATTCACGGCCATCTACAATTCTATGATCGTATGATAATGCTACATACATGATCGGTAAGATCTGGACTTCACCATCTACTGCCATTGGTCTTTCCACAATATTGTGCATACCCAAAATGGCAGACTGTGGTGAATTGATGATTGGCGTAGATAGCATAGAACCGAAGATTCCTCCATTGGTGATGGTAAAGGTTCCACCTGTCATTTCATCGATAGAGAGTTTGCCGTCTCGAGCTTTTACGGCCAATCTTACCACTTCTTTTTCTACCTCATCGAAACTCATAGATTCTGCATTTCTGATCACAGGAACCATGAGTCCTTTAGGTGCAGAAACAGCAATAGATACATCAGCAAAATCACTGTAAACGATCTCCTCGCCTTCGATACGAGCATTCACGGCTGGCCATTCAGCCAATGCCATGGTCACCGCCTTGGTGAAGAAAGACATAAAGCCCAGGTTGACTTCGTATTTATCTTTAAAGCGCTCTTTGTACTTCTTTCTCAAGTCCATGATCGGTTTCATATTCACCTCATTAAAGGTGGTCAACATGGCCGTTTCATTTTTAACAGATACCAAACGTCTAGAAACCGTCTTTCTTAAAGAAGACATTTTCTCTTTGCGCTCGTTTCTTTCGCCTGGTTTTACAGGAGTACTCATTTCTTCTTTTGTGTCGTTTTGACTGGAGGTTGATTTAGGTACACTTTTTTGTGCTTTTTCAGCATCTTCTTTGGTAATGCGGCCATCAACACCCGTTCCTTTTACATCTTTTGCATCAATTCCTTTTTCAGCAAGAATTTTAGCTGCCGCTGGTGAAGCATGTCCAGAAGCGTAGGTCTCATTGTTAGAGGAGGACTTGCTTGTTCCTGAAGAATCAGCAGATGAAGAAGCTTCTTTTGATGCTTTCTGGTCAGGCGCTCCGCCTTCCATTACTTCGATCTTACAGATCAAAGCACCGATTTCGAGCGTATCATCTTCTTGAGCAACTATTCTGAGAATACCATTCGCTTCGGCAGGTAGCTCGAATGTCGCTTTGTCAGAATCGACTTCAGCGATCACTTCGTCTAGTTCTACATAATCACCGTCTGCTTTCATCCAGCTAGAGAGTGTTACTTCCGTGATGGATTCTCCAACTGTAGGTACGATCATTTCCTTGACCTCACCTGTTGATTTCGGTTCATCGCTTTTATCAGACTCCTCATTGGCTGATGAATCATCGGCCTTTGTCTTTTCTGAATCAGTCGCAGGCTTTTCAGCGGCAGATTCATCGATCTCGCAGATCACATCTCCGATTGCTAAGGTGTCGCCTTCTTCCGCTTTAATGTGCAGTTTACCTGCTGCTTCTGCGTTCAATTCAAATGTGGCTTTGTCTGATTCGAGCTCGCAAATGACTTCATCCATTTCTACTTGCTCACCTTCTTTTTTAAACCACTGTGCGATCGTTACTTCTGTGATCGATTCGCCTACGGTAGGTACTTTGATTTCCAAACTCATAGTTTTATTGATTTACGCGAAAGCGTTATTGATAATTTCTTCTTGTTCTTTACTGTGTATTTTGGCATAACCTGTCGCAGGCGATGCACTTGCTTTTCTTGAGACTAGCTTGAAATCTGTGTTAGGATAAGCTCTCAACACATAGCTCCAATAGCCCATGTTTTCAGGCTCTTCTTGACACCATATCAACTCGGCATCTTTAAAGTCTTTCAAAAGCGCGTCAACCTTTTTGGTTGGGAAAGGATGTAGTTGCTCAATGCGGATAAGGGCTACATCTTTTCTTTTGTCCTTGTCTTTTTTCTCAAGTAGATCGTAGTAAATCTTACCTGAACAAAGAATCACCTTCTTCACTTTTTTAGCATCTACATTTTCATCTCCGATGACTTCTTGAAAAGCACCAGAAGTAAAGTCTTCGACTGGAGAGACCACTTTTGGGTGTCTCAACAAAGACTTTGGTGACATGATGACCAATGGTTTTCTAAACTCCCAAGCCAATTGTCTTCTAAAGGCATGGAAAAGGTTAGCAGGCGTAGTGATGTTTGCGACCACCATGTTGTTTTCTGCACATAGCTGAAGATATCTCTCTGGTCTTGCATTTGAGTGCTCAGGGCCTTGGCCTTCATAACCGTGTGGTAAAAGGAGAACGAGTCCGTTCATGCGTTGCCACTTCGTTTCTGAGCAGGATAAGAATTGATCGACCATTACTTGAGCACCATTGGCAAAATCTCCAAATTGTGCCTCCCAAATCGTAAGTGCATTTGGGTTAGCCATAGCATAACCAAATTCAAAGCCCATTACACCAAATTCAGATAATAGTGAGTTATAGATCTCAAATGGGTACTGGCTGTCAAGAGAATTCAAGCTGTTGAAAGCTTCGTTCGTATTCGCATCTCTTAATACCGAATGGCGGTGGCTAAAAGTACCTCTCTGTACGTCTTGACCTGATATTCTCACTTTTTTGCCATCAAGCATCAAAGATCCGTAAGCTAAAAGCTCACCAGCAGCCCAGTTCAACGATTTGTCCTTAAAGAACATGTCTTTTCGCTGTTTCAGCTGTTTTTCGATTTGTTTGATCGGCTTGAATCCTTCCGGTAGAGAAGTCAATGCTTTGGCCACCTTATCGATATTTTCTTGAGAAATACCGGTCTCTGGTGATTGATCAAAGTCATCTGGTTTTGATCTTCTCAGGTTCCTCCATTCTTCCTCCAATGGTTGATAGGTATAAGGAAGCGGCTCTTGTTTGACCATTTCTAAGCGGTCTTGTAACATGGCGCGGAACTCTTTGTCCATGGTCTTTGCCAGTTTGGCTTCAACCTCACCTCTCTCAATGAGTTTCTTATTGTAAACCTCTCTTGGATTTGGATGCTTTGAGATCAAGTTGTAAAGAGAGGGTTGCGTGAACTTAGGTTCGTCACTTTCATTGTGACCATGGCGCCTATAGCATACCATATCTACAAAGATATCATCACCGAATTTCTGACGATATTCTGTAGCAAATTGGACACAGAATACTACAGCTTCAGGGTCATCACCATTTACATGTAGCACAGGTGCATCGATCATCTTCGCTACATCAGTGCTATAAATAGAAGAACGCGCATCGTCAAAGTCGGTAGTAAAACCAACCTGGTTGTTGATTACAAAATGGATAGTGCCGCCAGTCTTATAGCCATCTAATTGACTCATTTGTACAACTTCGTATACAATGCCCTGGCCTGCTAAAGCTGCATCACCATGGATAAGGATAGGAAGTATTTTAGTTCTGTCTCTATGATACTCTTCGTCTCCTTTGGCTCTTACAAACCCTTCTACCACGGGATTCACGGCTTCAAGATGTGAAGGGTTGGGAGCGAGCTTCACCTCGACTGATTTACCAGAGGTAGTTTCGATCTGGCTTGAAAAACCGAGATGGTATTTCACATCACCATCACCCATCGTAAGGTCTGGCGTTGCTCCACCTTCGAATTCGTTGAAGATCTGCTCATAGGTTTTACCCATGATGTTGGCCAAAACATTTAATCGACCTCTATGGGCCATTCCGATCATGACTTCTTCTACACCAAGTTCAGCACCTTTATTGATAATGGCATCAAGTGCTGGAATAGTGGTTTCACCTCCTTCAAGAGAGAACCTCTTTTGGCCTAGGTATTTTGTATGCAAGAAATTTTCAAAAACAACCGCTTCGTTGAGCTTGCTTAAGATTCTTTTATGAGTTTCTGTACTTGGGTTGAATTCAATAGCGTCTTTTTCGATGCGCTCTTGCAGCCAAGCAAGTTTTTCCGGGTCACGGACATATAAGTATTCAAAACCTACCGTGCCTTCATAGATGTATTTGAGTGTATCTATGATCTTTTGAAGAGTGGCTTTGCCTATGCCTATTTCATTTCCGGCTTCAAATTCAGTAGAGAGATCTGATTTGTTCAAACCAAAGTCTTCAAGATCGAGAATAGGCTTTCGATCTTTTCTTTCTCTTACAGGATTTGTTTTTGAACGAAGATGCGCTCTTGAACGATAAGCATGAATCAGTTTTTGGACTTGCACCTCTTTAGCAGAAACGCCTCCCTTTGCAGGAGTAGCGCTTGCCTGTCCATTGGGGAGCATCGGAAACTGCTCCTGAGCAAATTCAAAACCTTCAAAGAATTTCTTCCAACCTTCGTCTACTGAATCTGGATCAGCGCTGTATTGCTGATACATTGATTCTAAGGCTTTTGGGTCAGCATTGCTGATGTAAGTATAATCGGCCATTGTGAATTCCTAATAAATTGGAGGTCAAAGGTATCAGTTATTCTCGAGACTTAATAATTGCTAAAGCGATTATACAAATATATAGTATTTAAGGCGAAAGATCAGTTTGAAATGGCTAGGGCTAACAAATTGATTTGAAAATATTTAGAGCCAATTGGTTCATAAATAAAATTTCAATTATCTTTGCATTCCTTTTTCGGGACGTGTTCCTAGAAAAAGTGAGGACGTGATCCTCGATAACCATAAAAATTAAAATGGCAGTAAAAATTAGACTGGCCCGAAGAGGTCGTAAAAGAAGAGCGATGTACGATGTTGTCATCGCTGACGCTAGAGCACCACGTGATGGTCGCTTTATTGAGAAAATTGGTACCTACAATCCAAATGTTGACCCTGCAGCTATCGATATCGATAATGACAGAGCTTTCAAATGGTTAATGGATGGTGCTCAACCAACAGACACTGTAAAAGCAATGCTTTCTTACAGAGGTCTTATGTTGAAAAAACACCTTCAGATTGGTGTAATCAAAGGTGCTATGACACAAGAAGAAGCTGATAAGAAGTGGGCAGCTTGGGTT
>CBFHYE010000155.1:0-6223 GCA_965659985.1 Roseivirga sp.
TTAGAGAAAGCGATCGATGCCACGACATTCAATCAAGGCATTTGTCCAGTTTACCAAAACGTCTCAGCACAAGCAGAAACTGATCTGAATACCATAAAGGAAAACTTAAAAACACAACTAACGGCTCCTGTGCGTTGGACACAATCTGTTCAAGCCATGGTCATTGATGGGGCTACCCATTTTGTTGAATCCGGACCTGGCAAGGTTCTGCAAGGTCTTGTGAAGAAAATTCATAGAGAAGCTGAAGTTGCCAGCATCTAAAAAAATTTAAGGCCCGGTTTTCCGGGCTTTTTTATGTCTTAAGAAATTCTTTCTCTTACCTTTTCGTATGCTTTTAAAAGTTCGTGGTAATTTCCTTCAAAGTGCTACCAATTTCATTTTAATCAGTCTGTGCTTTATGGCTTGTGACACCAAAGAGAACTTAAACCCTTTACAAGAGATCATGCAGTCTGATCAACCAAAGATCCAGGCTATAGCTGATCATTTGGACAAACACAAAGTGCAGATCCTTTATACACAAATCGATCGAGCTGATGATGGCAAACCAAGTTTCAATGAAATAAACTTTCAACTGGATGAAGACCTATATTTTTATCCGGCCAGTACAGCAAAGTTACCAGTTGCTATTTTGGCAATTCAAAAAGTAAGAGCACTGCAGGCAGAGGGTTCAAGCATCTCTCTCGATGACAGATTTGTCGCCACACACGCAAGTACAGGAGAGGTTATTGTGGATAAAGACAGTACATCAGAAAGCGGATACCCCAGTATTCGACATATGATCAAGAAGATCTTTTTGGTCAGTGACAATGATGCTTACAATTATCTATTCGATTTTTTAGGAAGAGATTATGTCAATGGGCAATTGAGCAAATTGGGCATGGAGCCTTCGCATCTCAACCATAAGTTCCTCTATGGAGCTGATAATAAACATACTTGGGAGTTCACGTTCTTTAATGAAAAGAACGAACTCACCTACGAACAATCAAGCATCACTTCTTTTGTTGATGGCCATGGACTTCCTTTAAAAGGTTTGATCAAAGGGGTGGGTTACACGGATAACGAAGGTAATTTATTCAATGAGCCCTTCGATTTTTCAGAAAAGAATTTCTTCTCTTTAAGAAGCCTAAATAAGATCTTAAAGTCAATTGTTTTCCCGGAATCACTTCCGGAATCCTCAAGATTTAAAATCAAGCAAGAGGATTATGAATTCTTGAGACATTGGATGAGTAGAAACACGTTTGAAAGTGAATACCCTGATTATAAACGTGGAGACTATTACGAGAGCTATGTGAAGTTTTTCATGTTTGGTGATGACAAATCGCCAATGCCTGAACACATTAGAGTTTATAATAAAGTAGGAGATGCTTATGGCACATTAACGGATGTGGCTTACATCATCGACTCAAAAAATAACATTGAATTCATGCTGGCTGCCACGGTTCATGTCAACGAGAACCAGATATTCAATGACGGTATCTATGAATATGATGAGCTTGGTTTCCCTTTCATGGCTGAAATCGGAAGACAAGTATATAACTATGAACTCAATCGAATCAAATAGCCTTTAAGCCCTTCGATTTTGCCACAACGATGCGAAATTTTAGTGCATCATAAGCATATCGATATAAAGATGACCTATTTTTCTTTAATTCAAGACAAGCTAGCCGCTGTTTTAAAACTGTAGTTTCTTCTTTCATCTCCCTTTTTGAACAAAGGAAGCTATAGATTAGAGCTTTGTAAGATGTTTTCGATAAGCGATGACCCATTGAAGATGATCAACCAAAAACAAAGACAAATGAACTAGAATAACGCTGGTTCCCAAGCATTCACCTCAAGCTCATCCTTACATTCTTTCAAAAGTTCTTTTTGGGTCTTATTCAATATTGGGTGCATTAGATCAGGTGCGATCTCAGCAAGAGGCATTAAAGTAAAACGTCTTTCTGGTATACCTGGATGGGGAATGGACAGATCTTTTTTGTCATAAGGGTGTTCACCAAAATAGAGGATATCAATATCAATTAATCTTTCTCCCCATTTTTCATGACGAACTCGGCCCATTTGTTCCTCTATGAGCTGACATATTGAGAGTACACGTTCGGGTGACTTCCCAGTATCTACTTCAATCACCTGGTTCAAAAAGCTGGGTTGCTCTTCAATTCCCCAAGCTGCCGTTTCATAGATCTTAGATTCTTTCTTGACCACTATGATATGAGAAGTTAGTAGTTCTTTCGCTCTTTGGAGATTTGCCGCTTTATTCCCCAGATTTGTGCCTAACAATAGGTAAATTCCTGTCATATGGCCAAATATAACATTAGTTATTGGAGTTGAACATTGCCCTCCCTATTTTGCCAGACCTAAGCGATAAGAATGAGTGAAGTAAGACACGATTGGACCAAAGAAGAAATTGTAGACTTGTACAATAAACCACTCTTGGAGCTGGTTTATGAAGCCGCAACTGTTCATAGGAAATATCACAACCCAAATGAAGTGCAAGTAAGCACATTGCTTTCTATTAAGACAGGAGGATGCCCAGAAGATTGTGCCTATTGCCCTCAAGCGGCCCGCTATCATACTGATATAGAAACCAATGACCTGATGACAGTAGATCAGGTAAAAGCACAAGCACTGCGTGCCAAGTCATCCGGTTCATCAAGGGTCTGTATGGGTGCTGCATGGCGTAATGTCGAAGACGGACCGGAGTTTGATCAAGTCTTAGACATGGTGCGCACGATCAACTCTCTTGATATGGAGGTTTGTTGTACGCTAGGCATGCTCACGGAAAATCAAGCCCAACGCTTGGCTGAAGCTGGTCTTTATGCTTACAATCACAATCTCGATTCTTCAGAGGAATATTATAAAGAAATTATCTCAACCAGAGGCTGGGAAGACCGTTTAGAGACCTTAAATAATGTCCGTAAAACCAATGTCACAGTTTGTAGCGGTGGTATCATTGGGATGGGTGAATCAATTGAAGACAGAGCCGGGATGCTTATCGCATTGGCTTCACTGAGTCCACAGCCGGAATCAGTCCCTATCAATGCGTTGGTTTCAGTAGAAGGCACTCCACTAGAAGAACAACAAGTAGTACCGATCTGGGATATGATCAGAATGGTAGCGACTACAAGAATAGTGTTGCCAATGACGACTGTAAGGCTTTCTGCTGGAAGAACTGAAATGAGCAAAGAAGGGCAAGCCTTCTGCTTCATGGCTGGAGCAGGCTCTATCTTTGCAGGTGACAAGCTATTGACTACACCAAATCCTGATGTGAATGAGGACATGGAGTTATTCAATATTTTGGGTATAAACCCAATGAAACCCTATGCTAAAGGCACAAAACCCACCCCACTTGCTCCTGAAGAAATGACACCGGAAGAAGGCGAGAAAGTCAAATGGAATAGACCTGGACACCGCATTGAGAAAAATGTGGAAGCCACGAAAAAAGCCAATAAAAAAAGAAAGGAAGCTATATAGCTTCCTTTCTTTTTTTGAGTGCTTTAAGAATCCTAGAAGATCTTAAAACCAACACCAAATACCCACTGATTGATGCGTTTATCAATCACCACACCTCCATGGTTAGGCGGTAATGCGAGGTCTTCATTGATGTCACTTAAAGATCCCTCGTATTTAAGATCAATCACAAATTTCCAAATATCAATTCCAGCTCCTGCTTGATATCCGACAGTTGTGTTCTTATAGTTTTCTTTAACATCTTCAACTACACCACTGGCGTTTGTAATTTCTGCAGCCGTCAAAAACCTAAAAGAAGGACCAGCATTTAATCTGACAGGACCTAATTTGAAACCGATCATTACGGGTACATCGATTTGATTGAAATCATAATCCAGTTTCTGTGAATTTACATTTACCGAAGACTTAGGATTAGACAATAGCACCTCAGGCTGAACATAAATACCTATTACCGGTACTTGTACTCTTAAAAACGCTCCGAATTGGTAGCCAAATGCAGCATCTCCTTGCTCAATTGCATTAACATTCTCACTTAAACTAAGGGTAGTCGAAGTCAAGTTGACTCTTGGACCGAAATCGATCTGTGCGGTTGCACCATATCCCATGGCCAATAGCATTAATGATAAAATTACTCTTTTCATGTTCTGAGTTTTATAGTTTTTGTAAAAGTAACAACCATGCCTTCTCAATTTCATTTACTTGGATATATTTTTGCGCCTCAGCGTGCAAATGATCAATGAAGGAGTCTTGGTCATTGAAAAAACGTATTTTAATATCTTTAAATTCCTCCGTTTCGCCAAATTCTTTAATGCTACTAGAATCGGGCAATTTTTCAATATTTCCTAATCTACCCAGATTGTTGCCGGTGAGCACCGGACTATTGCGGATGACATCAGGTATTTGATCTATTCCAATACCTAAATTCCGGTTGGGTTTGGGCAATTTAAATAACGCACCTCCTTGTGCTCTACAGTACCAATCGCCTCCCATTCTACCAACAAGGTCAGCTTTGTGAGGATCTGGCTTACCGTCCTCGCCAAGTATATCATCATTAATATGTCCTAAAAGCACCTCGCAAATGATCAGATTCCCGGCTCCGGGCTCCTTGCCTAAACTCATGACTTCAGTGAGTTTACACTCAAATGAGGCAATAGATTCTTTTACCCTTGGTGGGGCAATCAATTCACTTGGTTCCTCCGTCAAGCCTGACTTGACGAATTCATTCACTCCTTTAGGGTATGCCGTACTACTCAATGACATCTGCTCTACAACAGGGAAACTTACAATGTTGATCACCAATTCGCCAGTCTCTTCCACATTGGTCAAGGTATGTTTTGGCTCACCATTTCTTGGCAAGGCCGGAGAAAGAATCAGCGTCCCAGGATTAGAACCGAAAACATTGAAGAAGCTATAGGGTGCCAAGTTTACATTACCCTCTTTATCTACCGTACTGGCCCATGCTATTGGCCTTGGCGCTATAACGCCAAGAAGATACCCATGGAAATCGGGTTGCGAGATGGACTTTGGATCTACTCTCATTTGGCAGGCAATACTTTTGCTTTGACTTCACCAAAACCTATACGTACACCATCCTTTTCTGCATGAGCTCTCATGATGACGGTATCGTGGTCTTGGATAAATTTGCGTTCTCCTCCACCTTTCATCGGAATAGGTTTGGTTCCTCTCCAAGCCAATTCGAGCATGGAACCATATTCATGAGACTCCGGACCAGAAATTGTACCCGAACCGTACATATCACCCACTTGCATATTGCAACCGTTCACTGTATGATGAGCCAGCTGCTGCTTCACATTCCAGTAGAGGTATTTCATGTTAGAATTGGTCACTACTGTTTCCTCCGCATCTTCCGGCTGAATACCCACTTGTAGATTGACATCAAAGTGACAGTTTCCATCATATTGCAGGTATGGCAATACTTCTGGATCTTGCTTTGGTCCTGGAACAGCAAAGGGCTCAAGTGCATCCATGGTAACGATCCATGGTGACACGTGCGAGGCAAAATTTTTAGCCAAAAAAGGTCCCAAAGGCACGTATTCCCACTTTTGAATATCTCGAGCTGACCAATCATTTAATATGACAAAACCGAAGATGTACTCTTCTGCTTCTTTGGTCGAAACAGGTTCACCTAAAGGGTTTTCCTTTCCAGTGATATAGGCCATTTCTAATTCGAAATCTAATAAACGACAAGGACCAAAACCTGGTTTGTCTGAATCATCTGCTTTCGTCTGTCCTTTGGGTCGGTGGAAAGGAGTTCCTGAAACCACAATGGAAGAGGCTCTGCCGTGATAACCCACAGGAATATGTTTCCAGTTAGGCATTAAAGCATTCTCAGGCCCTCTGAACATGGTACCGACATTAAAGGCATGTTGTTCGGAAGAATAAAAATCGGTGTAGTTGGGAACCGATACAGGCAGTAACATGTCAACGTCTTCCATTAAATGAAAGGCAGCTGTCCTTAAGATCTCATTATCTCTCAGTGTAGAGATTTCTGCATCAAAAAGATCTGCTAGCCGATCACGCACATCACGTGTCTTCTCTTTTCCTAATGCAATGAAATCATTGAGCGTTGATTTATCGAAAATACCGAGAGGCAATACCAAATCATCAAATAAACCTGATCGATGCAATTGATCAAGATCTACTACATAGTCTCCAATGGCAGTTGCTGCTTTTGGTGGAATGGTATCAGTTTTAAAAATACCAAACGGTATATTTTGAATTGAAAAGTCTGACT
>CBFHYE010000156.1:0-4853 GCA_965659985.1 Roseivirga sp.
GTTTTTTTTGAACATGATTAGATTGGTTGTTTGCTTTCAATCTAATCAATATTTCTATCAAAATAATAGATTAATGGACCCTAATCGATTCTTGTGCATTGATTTCCAAGAGGTGCCCAAAAGTACTTTTCATTCTTAACATCATTAGCGTTAATGTCATCTTCACCTAGAGTTCCAATTTGTGTGCCATCGCAAGCGTAGACTATATAAACTGAACCACAAAAAGGACAACAGTTCTTTAAAATGAAGACCTGCTGACTTTCATATTCAGCAGAATTGATATAGCTATACTCATAAACAACTGAAGCCTCTAGATCTTCAATGATCACATCCATCCATGATGGAATCGTATCTTTAGGAATATCGCAGACCGTGGGTTCATCTTTACAGCCAAAAGTCAAAAGAACCAATAGGAATAGGAGGCTTAGATTTTTCATGGTTTTCTTCAGTAAGTATTAAATGCTAAAGCATTCTTGCTGCAGAATCATCCAAATACCATACCACATTTTCACCATTGAAGTGTGCGGCTGGATAGGAGAGATAGCCTTCTTTTTGGTTGAAGATCTCATCAACCTTTTCAGTCTTTCCATCTCCTGTTACTAAAAAGCTGATGTCTTGCGCATTATTGATCACAGGACCATTTAATGTGACACGCTTTTGACCTGATTCAGGGTGATTAGCCACTCCACAGATGGCTTTATCCTCAAGCAATGACATTTCGTGTGGGAAAATAGAAGCCGTATGACCATCTCCGCCCATACCTAACATAATGATATCGAACTGAGGTAATCCGTTTACTATTGGTAAATGCTTCAGAATCTCTTCTCCATACCTATTCGCCTCTTCCTGAGGTTCATTCTCCCCTAAAACTCTATGAATTTGGGAGTCTTTGATACTTATGGAATCAAAAAGAAGCTCCTTGGTCATTTTGTAATTGCTGTCATTATCTGTCGGTGGAACACAACGTTCATCACCCCACCAGAAATGTAGTTTTTCCCAGTCGATATCTTCATCGTATTCATCAGCCAACAACTCAAAGAGAATTTTAGGTGTTGAACCTCCAGACAAAGCAATATGGACTATGTTATTTTCACTTACTTTCTGAGCCAAAAAATCAGCAAATGCCTGGGCGGTGGCCAGGGCGTCTTGAGAGATTATCGTTTTCAAATTGATAGGATTTTAGAGTTCGCAATAATTACCGTCATCAGTAAGGTTGGAGCAGGGATAGCGCCATTGCATATTATTTCCCTCTATAAGTTCATCTGCATGTTCAGGACCCCAAGTACCTGAAGGATAGCCATATATAGGTACATCATCATCCTCAGACCACGCTTTTAAAATAGGGTCAATGAATTCCCACGCAGCTTCGGTAGAGTCGCCTCTAGCATAGAGTGTGGCGTCTCCTTGCATACAGTCAAGAATAAGTCTTTCATAGGCACCAGGAACATAAACATCAGATAGTTCATCGTAATGGAAATCCATATTGACGGTTTCCGTATTGAAGCCTGCACCCGGAATTTTCATGTCAAACTTCAGCAAGATGCCCTCGTTAGGCTGAATTCTTAAGACTAAAGTGTTCTGCGGATTGGCTAATGAGTTATTATTTGCAAAAAGATGATGGTGATTAGGCTTAAAATGAATAACAACTTCAGTCACTCTCGTGGGTAAGCGTTTTCCCGTTCTGATGTAAAAAGGGACACCTGCCCAACGCCAGTTATCTATGAAGAACTTCATGCCCACGTAGGTTTCAGTCTTAGAATCCTCATTTACGCCTGATTCTTCACGATATCCCGGAAGTTGCTCTCCACGTACTTGAGATGCCATGTATTGACCTCTAATGACATCTTCTTTAACAGATGCTTTGGTGTAAGGCCTTAGGCTTTGGAAGACTTTAAGCTTTTCATTCCTTATCGATTCGGCATCAGCCTTGACTGGAGGCTCCATCGCCACAAGCGCCACCAACTGAAAAAGGTGGTTTTGTACCATGTCTCGAAGGGCACCCGCACTGTCATAATAGCCACCACGCTTTTCAACCCCAACAGATTCGGCTGCAGTGATCTCTACGCGGTGGATACAATTTCTATTCCACAGCGGTTCAAAGATCGTATTCGCAAAACGTGTAACGAACATGTTTTGAACTGTTTCTTTCCCTAAATAATGATCTATACGATAGATCTGTTCTTCCTCAAAATCTTGTAAGATGTGGCTATTCAGTGCTTTCGCTGATTCTAGATCATATCCAAAAGGCTTTTCAATGATCAATCTTCTCCAATGTGACCCATTTTTGTTTAAGCTCGTTTGGGCAAGACCTGAAGTGATGGTGCTATATAAGCTCGGAGGAGTGGCTAGGTAGAAAATATAATTACTTGCGCACCCGATTTCATTATCAATAACCTCTAGCTTCTGCTGTAAGCCTTTATAACTTTCAAGGCTCTTTGTGTCCATTGAATGATAATGGATCATTTGGGCAAAGGATTTGATCTTTTCGCCACTTTCGTCCTTGTTCAGAACGGTCTCGTTATCAAAAATGACCTTCTTTCGATAATTCTCATTCGTAAATTCGGTCCGTCCAACTCCGGTGATGGCAAATTTTTGTGGCAGAAAACCTCCACAATAGAGATCGAATAGGGCAGGGATCAACTTGCGTTCAGTGAGGTCGCCAGAGGCTCCGAATATGACAAGTTGTTGATCTTCAGTTTTCTTCATTAATCTTTGTGATCCGAGATGCTAATGCTTACTTGTTGCCAAAGCATAGTCTCTGGCTAATAGTTCCCAAAACTAAACAAAAGCCTTAGATTGTGCCCTTGTAATTTTACATTTAAAGTAATTGTTTCCTTCCTAAATTTGAAGGACAAAGATTAAACAAATGAATATGTCTTCAACAAGTTATGATTTCGGTTTGGTTGGCCTAGGGGTAATGGGTCGCAATTTTATTCTCAATGTGGCCGATAACGATTTCTCAACCATTGGCTTAGACCTTGATAAGGAAAAGGTCGAATCACTGATAGAAGAATCTGAAGACAGAATTGTAACGGCAACGTCTGATAAAAAGGAATTTGTGAAAGCTTTAGCTCAACCCAGAAAGATCATGCTGCTTGTTCCTGCGGGTGGACCAGTTGATGCTGTGATCAATGACTTGAAGCCTTTGCTTGATAAGGGAGATATTATTATTGATGGTGGAAATTCATTCTTTACCGATACGGATAGAAGGTTTGAAGAATTGGCAAAAGAAGGTATTCATTTCTTCGGTGCTGGTGTTTCTGGTGGAGCTAAAGGCGCTAGAAGGGGCCCAAGCATTATGCCTGGCGGAGACGAATCCGCTTATGAACACATCAAGCCCATATTTGAAGCAGCTTCTGCAAAAGTGAATGGAGAGCCTTGTGTGGCTCATTTGGGAAATGGCTCTGCAGGGAACTATGTCAAAATGGTACACAATGGCATTGAATATGCCATGATGCAATTGATCTCGGAAGTCTATTCATTGCTTAAAAATGGTCTCGGTTTATCAAATGATGGATTGAGAATCATATTTGAAGATTGGAATAAATCAGCCCTGGAATCTTTTCTTGTAGAGATAACAGCTGAGATCTTTGCTAAAAAAGATGACCTCACTGAAGGTGAATTGGTAGATCAGATCCTCGATAAAGCCAAACAAAAGGGGACGGGTAAATGGACATCTCAAAATGCCATGGATCTCGGTGTGCCTATTCCAGCAGTAGATGTTTCTGTAAGCATGCGTCAAATATCCAGCTTCAAAGATCAAAGGGTCAAAGCTGAGCAAGTCTATTCAATGGAACATTCGCCACTAGAATTGACTGTAGAAGAGATGAAGGACGCTTTACAATTGGCTTTTATATTGGCTTATGCACAAGGGTTTGTGCAATTACGTTCTGCCTCAAAAGAGTATGAATATGGCTTGAATATGGAGGTGATCTCAAAAATATGGAGAGGCGGCTGCATCATTCGTTCGACCATGTTGGAGGACTTTAGAAAGGCCTTCGATGCAGAACCTGAGATAGAGAATATTCTGTTGTCGAATGTGCTGATCGATCAAGTGAAGTCATTGCTTCCTCAATTGAGAAAGGTCGTCTCATCTGCCTTGGGGGCTGGTTACCCAGTTCCAGCTTTAAGTGCATCTTTGAATTACTTGTTGGCCTACAGAAGTGGAAGATTACCGCTGAATCTCATTCAAGCACAGCGTGATCATTTCGGCTCTCATACTTATGAGCGCCTAGACCGTGAGGGTATTTTCCATACTGAATGGGAATGATCAAAAAATCTGATAGAGCACGAAGATCAAGACGAAACTTGTCACTGAAATAAAAGTGGACTGAATCGTCCAGGCTTTGATGGTTTCTTGTACAGATTGATTCAAATAGCGATTGACTAGCCAAAAGCCACTATCATTTACATGCGATGCGATAATTGAGCCTGCTGCGATGGCCATCATCACAAAGGTCTTATCGAGCATACCTAATTGCAGATCAGGAAGAACTGCAGCCACAATACCTGCAGCCGTAAGCATAGCAACAGTCGCTGAACCCTGCATGATGCGCACTAAAGAAGAGACTAAGTAGGCCAACAGTATTACTGAGAAACTAGATTCTGCCATCGCTGAGCCGATCATTTCACCGATACCCGTATTGATCATCATGGTTTTCAGTACACCGCCTGCACCAGTGATGAGTATAATTGAACCTGCAGGTGCCAAACTCTTGTTTGATACCTCAAAAAGTTCTTTCCGACTCAAACCTCTTTTCGTTCCCAAATAATATAAGGCCATAAGGGTGGCGAGGATCAAAGCAATAAAGGGATGTCCGATAAAGCCTAAAACATCGATCCATTGGGCTTGT
>CBFHYE010000157.1:0-7801 GCA_965659985.1 Roseivirga sp.
TTTCCCTCCAAAGCAGAACGAATCCATCAAAGGGGTTAAAATTTGTAGACAGGCTAAAGCCCATTGGGAAGAGGAATTTGACCATCGCAAAGACCCTTACGGCAGGCCTTATTTTTGGTTGGCAGGTAATTTTGTAAATAACGACAAAGGCGAGGATACTGATGTATGGGCGGTTGACCATAATTATGTTGCTGTAGTCCCTTGTCAGTATGATATGACGGCTCATCATAACATTGCTCAGATCAATGACGATTGGGATATTTGATCCATTTTAGCATTTAGCACTCGTTTTCTCTAATGACTTAATTATCTTAAGAGATAATAAAGCCGAATTATGAGACAATTTTTTATTGGTACGTGCTTATTGCTCTGCACTTTGGGCGCCTTAGCCCAATCAGCAAACGAATATTTCAGTCCTTTAAAATACCGCAACATTGGGCCTTTCAGAGGTGGTCGATCTGTGACGGCCACTGGAGTGGTGGGCGATCCAATGACCTACTACATGGGGATCACCGGAGGTGGCGTTTGGAAAACTGAAGATGCAGGCGTTAGCTGGCACAATATATCCGATGGGTATTTCAAAACAGGTTCTGTAGGTGCCGTGGCAGTCTCTGAATCTGACCCCAATGTGATCTACGTAGGTATGGGAGAGCATGCGCCTCGCGGTGTGATGACCTCTTATGGTGATGGAATTTATAAGTCTACTGATGCAGGAAAGACATGGACTCACCTTGGGCTTGAGGCCACTGAACAAATCGCAAGAATAGTGATTCATCCGAAAAATCCAGATGTGGTTTATATCGCAGCTCAAGGTCGATTGAATGCAAATTCTGAAGAACGAGGGGTTTACCGTTCTCAGGATGGAGGAGCTACCTGGGAAAAGACACTTTATGTCAATGATATGACAGGGGCAAGCGAATTGTCAATGGATATGTCGGCACCTAATATTTTGTATGCTACGATGTGGGAGCATCAGCGGAAACCATGGGTGGTGATATCAGGAGGTGAAGGAAGTGGCGTTTATAAATCTGTTGATAGCGGGAAAACCTGGAAGAAAATAGAGAAGGGATTACCCGATGAAAAAGGTAAAATGGCCATTTCGGTGAGTCGTGCAAACGCTGATAAGGTTTATCTATTAATGGAGAGCGATACCGATCAGGACAAAGGCGGTCTTTTCGTTTCAAACAATGGAGGAGATTCTTGGCGATTGGTGAGCGGGGATAATCGACTTACACAACGCGCATGGTATTATACGGAGGTATTTACTGATCCTAACGATGAGAACACGGTCCATGTACTGAGTGCGCCTGCTTTAAGATCTATTGATGGAGGAAAGACTTGGGAGCGCCTTTCAGGCACGCATGGTGATTATCATGACCTTTGGATCAATCCGGATAACTCTAAAAATATGGTGATCGCCAACGATGGAGGAGCTGCGGTAAGTTTCAACTATGGTCAATCTTGGTCACCTCAAGACCAAATGCCAACTGCCCAGTTTTATAGAATTAATGTAGATAATCAATTCCCCTACAATATTTATGGTGGGCAGCAGGACAATAGTTCTGTAAAGATTGCCAGTCAGTCTTTCGGCTACACGATAGGAGAGAAGGATTGGGAATCTTCTGCCGGAGGCGAAAGCGCTTTTTTGGCCTTTGACCCAGATAACCCTAGATATGTGATGGGAGGAAGTTATTTAGGAACCATTGAGTTGCTAGACACAAAGTCTCAAGCGAGTACTGGGGTGATGGCGGCACCCATTCAGTATTTGGGAAAAGCAGCAAGAGATATGAAGTATCTCTACAATTGGAATGCACCAATTATCTGGTCGAAACATGAGCCTGGTACTTTTTACCATGCGGCTCAATTGGTGTTGCGCACTAGAGATAATGGAGTGACCTGGGAAGAAGCCTCTCCTGATCTAACAAGAAATATTGACGAAAAGCAAGGGAACGGAGGTGCACCTTATACCAATGAAGCGGTAGGAGCAGAGAATTACGGAACCATTACTTATTTGGTTGAATCACCGCATGAAAAAGGTGTTTTCTATACCGGTAGTGATGATGGTATGGTCCATGTTACCAAAGACAATATGGAAAGTTGGCAAGAGGTTACACCCAAAGGGTTAAGCGAAACATTGGTCAATGCCATTGAAGTATCTCCTCATGACCCGGCTACTGTCTATATCGCTACAACGAAATACAAATGGGGTGATAAGACACCTGCCATCTATAAGAGCACAAATTACGGACGTAGTTGGAGAAACATTTCTGAAGGCATTCCAATGGGGGCTTATACCAGAGTAGTCAGAGAAGATCAGAGCAGAGAAGGCCTGCTTTATGCTGGTACCGAAACAGGTCTTTATATTTCATGGAATGGAGGAGATTCATGGGAGCCTTTTCAATTAAATATGCCTGTTACACCAATCAATGACCTGAAGGTTCATCAAAATGACCTCGTTGTAGCCACCTCTGGACGTTCTTTCTGGATCCTAGATAATCTCAATCTACTTGCTCAATATGAGGCAACAGGAAAGGCACAATTATATCAGCCCGAAGATCTTATTTATGGTGCTTGGGGTAGTGCCTTAAATGGCAATGGTTCGGACGGAAAAGGTGATTTTGAAGGCGTTAATCCAGCCAATGGAGTTGTGTTGTATTATGAGTTGCCAAAATTGGAAGAAGGAAAGGAGATCAGTATGGAAATTGTCGATGCTCAAGGTGAAGTGATCAGAACCCTGACCTCAAAAGGGCAAGAAGATTTTCAAAGTTATGCTGGCGGTCCTTCTGCAGAACCGACATTACCCAAGTCAGAAGGGTTAAACCGCTTTGTTTGGGATACACGTCATCATACGATGCCTGGTATTCCAACAGCTTACATAGAAGCAAGCTATCGTGGACATAAGGTGCCACCAGGTACTTATCAAGTGACCTTGAAGGTTGGTGAAGAGTCACTGACTACTTCTGCTCAGATCCTTCCGAACCCATTATACGAGATTGAGCAAGCACAATATGAGGAGTTTGACCAAGAAATGACCGAGATGGAAGCCGAATTAACCATTATGCATAATATGGTCAATCAACTGAAGGGTGTTCAAGATCAACTTAAAGAGGTATTGAAGAGTGTAGAAAACGAGGCGTTAAAAGAAGAAGGGAATGAGATTATCGCTGCCTTGGATGCATGGGATAAGGACATGGTACAGCGTAAATCAAAAGCTTATGACGATGTAGAAAACTTCCCTAATAAGTTCACGGCAGAATACATGTTTCTGATCAACGCTTCCGAAAGTTCAATTCCGAGGATCAACCAATCCAGCAGGGAGAGAAGAGAAGAGCTTGATATGGAGTGGAAGGAGTTAAGGGCTCAAGCTGAGACATGGATCAATGAGACTTTACCGGCCTATAATAAGAAATTGTGGGAAGCAGGGATAGGGGCGATTAGAATGAACTAAAGCTCTTTTTTAAAACAAAGGCTGTTGTCAATGCCAATGTATTGACCATAATTGGGTACGACTTCGTACCCAATTTTTTTGTAAAGGGCGACTGCCGCTTGCTGTCTTTTACCTGTTTCAAGAAGGCAGCTCTTTGCTGCTAATTCCTTAGCCCAGTCCTCTAATTCGATCAGGAGCTTAGTGGCAATACCTTTTCCCCGAGCTTCAAGGGAAGTATACATTCGCTTGACCTCCATAGACGCTTCATCAAAGGATTTGATCGCACCACAAGCTACAGGCTTATCATCTAAATAGGCCACTAGGCAATACTTCAAATTGTCAATAGAATTGAACTGATGATAGAACTCATGCTCTTCTCCATCTATTTCGGCAAGTTCTTGGTCAAGTTGCTCGACCAATTGCTGAAAGTGTTGATTAGCTGAATAGGTTCTTTCAATCCTGAGCATTGTTCTTTGGGTTTTTTGGAACCGGGTCATAACCCTGTCCACCCCAAGAATGACAGGATGAGAATCTTTTAATCCCCATCCAAAGCCCTCTCAATGGTCCCCATTCTTCTATAGCCTCAACGGTATAGGCAGAGCAAGTGGGAGAGTAGCGACAGTTAGCCCCTAATAAAGGAGAAATGGCATACTGATAAATTCGAATTGGGAAGATCAATATGGCTTTGAAAACACGTCTCAAAGTGATTATTTAAAATCCTTGTATAGCATACTGGCTTGGATGCCCGTATTGTTTTGGTATTTACCGTTTTGGTAAGTGTCGTAATCGCCCTCAATGGTGTGGTAGAAGATCTGACAAATGTCTACGCCAGCGTAAATACGAATGGGTTGTACACAGAAGATCTCTAGGGTCCAAAAGCCATTGAAGCCTACATCACCAAAGCCCGCAGTAACGTGAATGAAAAGGCCAAGTCTACCAATAGAGCTTCTGCCTTCAAGCATAGGGACGAATTTTGAGGTTTCTGTTTTCTCCACCGTACGACCTAAGTAAAGCTTCCCTGTTTCGAGTAATAAACCTTCTTCAGGAATTGTCAAAGACTCTACCGGATTCGGAGTCTTCATGTCCAAAACTGGCTCAGTGTAGACTTTGAGCTCATCATGAAGCTTTAGGTTGTAGCTGTTTGGATTGAGTTGAGATTCACTAAAAGGCTCAATATTGATGCCTTTACCGATCTCACGCTTTATCTCTTTTCCTGATAGAATCATCTTAATCTAAAGTATAGGACATACCGCCCTCTTTTTCGTCCTTGATCTGTATTCCGATCTCCTTCAAGTTATCTCTAATTTGATCAGAGAGCGCATAGTTTTTAGCAAACTTCGCTTGCTTTCTCATTTCGATCACCAAGTCCATTACACCATCCAGAACTTCTGCATTATGGCCACCAGTAGTCTCATTTTGAAGACCCAGTACATCAAAAAGTATTCCTTTGAAATGATGGATGGTGTCTTTAAATACTTGAGCATCTATCGTTCCTAATTCTTTAGGGTTTTGGTAGAAATTATTGATGAATGAAGCGACTTCAAATAAATTGGCAATAGCCTTTGCTGTATTGAAATCATCACTGAGGTCTTTTAAAGCCTTTTCGACTGGAGCCGCAAATGCTGAAGTTTTTTCTTTGTCAATAGTGCCAGTTCCAGCTTCGGGTAATTTCTCTAGCAAATTAACACTAGCCATGAGGCGCTTGTAGCCTTTTTCAGCGGCTTGAAGTGCTTCATTAGAGAAGTCTAAAGTACTGGCGTAGTGACTCATAAGCATAAAGAATCTTACGGTCATTGCCGTATAACCTCTTTCGAGCAGTTTGTGATTCCCAGTGAGCAGTTCTTCTGGTGTAAAACCATTGCCCTCACTCTTCGCCATTTTACGACCATTCACAGTCAGCATATTACCATGTAACCAGTAACGGGCCCCGCCATTGTTACAGCAGCCTTTATTTTGAGCGATTTCTGCTTCATGATGAGGGAATTTGAGATCCATACCACCGGCATGTAGATCAAAAGTTTCTCCTAAATACTTCGTGCTCATCACAGAACATTCTAAATGCCAACCCGGGAAGCCAATGCCCCAGGGAGAAGGCCATCGCATCAAGTGACCACCTTCGGCTTTTTTCCACAATGCAAAGTCTAAACCATTCTTCTTCTGATCTTGACCAGCAAGTGTTCTGGTATTGGAGATCATCTCATCGACATTGCGCCCAGAGAGTTCTCCATAAGGGTGGTCTTCGTTATATTTTTTGACATCAAAGTAAACGTTGCCATCGACTTCATAAGCATAGCCATTGTCTATGATTTGCTTGATGAACTCGATCTGCTCAACGATATGTCCAGTCGCTGTAGGTTCTATAGAGGGTTCTAGAATATTGAAGAGCCTCATTACATCATGAAAACCATTGGTGTACTTCTGTACAACTTCCATCGGTTCAATTTCTTCGAGTCGAGCGCGTTTCGCGATCTTGTCCTCGCCTTCATCAGCGTCACCCACCAAGTGGCCAACATCAGTGATGTTTCGCACATAGCGTACTTTGTAACCCAAGTATTTGAGGTAGCGAAATACCACATCAAAGGACATGAAAGTCCGGACATTGCCCAAGTGTACATCACTGTAAACTGTAGGACCACAGACGTACATGCCCACACGGTCTTCAACCAAAGGCACGAACGTCTCTTTTTCTTTCTTTAATGAATTGTATAATGAAATGGGATATTTCTCGATCAGGCTCATTTAAGCGGATCTTTGATATAAGCTAAAAATTCGTTTTTGGTGCTTTCTTCGGCAAATTTACCGCTATACTCAACAGTAACTGTCGAAGAGCTCTGGTCAGAAACACCTCTAGAGCTTACACACATATGCTCAGCATCGATATAGACCGCAACATCTTCAGTGTCTAGCGCTACTTTCATTTCATTTAAGATCTGTATGGCTAAGCGCTCTTGAACTTGGGGTCTTCTTGAATAGTAATCTACAATCCTATTCATTTTAGATAGACCTACTACTTTACCGTTAGGAATATAAGCCAAGTGACATTTCCCTACAATGGGCAAGAAGTGATGCTCACAGTTAGAATAAACTGTAATGTTTTTCTCAACAAGCATTTGCTTGTAATTGTATTTGTTTTCGAAGGTAGACATCGAAGGCTTTGTCTCTGGTGACAAACCTTTGAACAACTCATTGACAAAAAGCTTGGCCACACGTTTTGGCGTTCCTTGTAAACTGTCGTCAGTTAGATCTAAGCCTAATGTGTGCATGATCTTCTCAAAATAGCCTTGAATTCTGGCTATCTTCTCCTCATTTGAAAGCTCAAAGGCATCATCTCTCAATGGGGTTTCTATAGAGGTCATAATGTGGCTATCGCCCATTTCTTCGATCTCTTTTAAAATTTCTTCTGATAGCTTTGTTGGCTTATTTCCCATTCTATTCAATATTCTTTGCTATGTCTTAAGAGACCAATTGGGCCTCGAAAAAGTTTGGCAAAAGTACGATTAATTCAGGTCACGCGAAAATGACAGCTCTATAACTATTCTTAATCCAAATTAATTCGCATTATTACTTAGTTCATAGCATACACCAAGCCCAAGATTGTCATCATGAGTTCATTCAAAGAGTTACTTCATCAGTATGCAGAGAGATTAAAAGACAGGGAAGAGTATTTCAAAGCTGACGTACAACGGCTGGAGTATTTTCAAGAACATCCACTGAATGATACTGCAGAACGCGTGAGACAGAAGTTAAGTGTTCTGAACCACCACCAGATTCATGATCTGAATTGTCATGAAGAGATGGTAAAGCATATTCTAGATCTATCAATAGACAAAGCATTAGCTGAAAATGAGCTTTCGGTCGTCCAGAAGATCGCAAAATTCCATATTCGGGGCAAAGACTACGACCTCCTTAGTTTTGCTTCCAATTATTGCAATAGTCACAAACCAGCGGTTTATCCTATTTTTGGAACAAGAAGAATTGCAGTTTTAGAGAAGTTTATGAGAGATGAAGGGATGCTA
The DNA here is from genome assembly GCA_965659985.1 of Roseivirga sp. GTDB lineage: Bacteria > Bacteroidota > Bacteroidia > Cytophagales > Cyclobacteriaceae > Roseivirga. The sequence continues at coordinate 7,444 of CBFHYE010000157.1, forward strand.
ACTGAAAAAGAACACATCTCGGATTACCAAAATTTCGTAAGTGGTTTGAAGGCTTTTTTAAAAGCGTATGAACTAGATAAGCTGCTGAACTATTATGAAGTGGGAAAGTTGTCTTGGTTGTACCTTGACAAGCTTTTGGCCGAAATTGACTAATAATCAACCTAAAGACCTAAATGAACGCGTATAACCTCATAATTGCCCTTGCTTGTGTGATCATATTTTCACACATCTTCAACTACATCTCAAAAAAGACGAATGTACCCAGCGTGATCTTGCTGATTCTGTTAGGGATTGGCATCAAAGCGGGCTTGAGTTATTACGATTATGACCCTGGTAATTTGATCTTTAATACGCTCGA
>CBFHYE010000158.1:0-9512 GCA_965659985.1 Roseivirga sp.
CCTTTCAAAGGATCAGGCACTTGAGAGTATCTCAACTTTTCTCTGATGGCTGCCAATGCAATGATCGCCAAGAAGAAACCTATACCTGAGCTAAAGCCAAATACTGACGCTTCAGCCAAAGTATAATCTCTCTGTGCCATGAAAAGTGACGAACCTAAGATCGCACAGTTTACAGCGATCAAAGGCAAGAAAATACCTAATGACCCGTACAATGAAGGCGAGAACTTTTCAATAGTCATCTCAACTAACTGCACCATTGCAGCAATAATGGCAATGAACATGATGAAGCGTAAGAAAGTAAGGTCAATACTAGCAAAGTCTGCACCTAGCCATGTCAAAGCTCCTGCTTTCAATACATATTCATTCAACAACCAATTGATTGGTACAGTAATTCCTAAAACGAAAACAACTGCAAGACCAAGACCAAAGGCTGTAGATACTTTTTTCGATACTGCTAAGAAAGAACACATACCTAAGAAGTAGGCAAAAACCATGTTCTCTATAAAGATCGACTTGATTCCTAAGTTTAATAAATCCATGATTCTGTGTTTTAACTTTCTACGTAACCTGTTTTCGATCTTTGGATCCAAATGATGAATCCTAATACTATGAATGCACCTACCGGAGACACCATCAGCCCGTTAGTAGCAAAATTCTCAATACCAATGGCTTCAAAGACTGGATATCCAAATACCTTTCCTGAACCCCAGATCTCTCTAAAGAATGCTACCGCCAAAATGATCCAGCTATAGCCCAAACCTGAACCCAAACCGTCTAAAACTGAGTCATAAGGCTTATTTCCAAGGGCAAACGCCTCAAGGCGTCCCATAACGATACAATTGGTAATGATCAATCCAATAAAAACAGATAGTTCTTTGTACATATCGAAAGCATAGGCCTTCAATACCTCGTTCACTAAAGTCACCAAGGTGGCTACAATGGCTAATTGTACAATAATTCTAACCCTTGTCGGAATAGCGTTTCTCAATAATGAGATGATCAAGTTTGAGAAGATCATCACAAAGATCACTGAAAGTGCCATTACCAACGTAGGCTTCATTTGCGTTGTAACCGCTAATGCTGAACAAATCCCTAATACCTGAATGGTGATTGGATTATCATCATTTAGAGGATCGGTAACGAATTTCTTTCTTCTTTTCGATAAAAGACTTTCCTTTTCTTTTACCGGTGCTTCTAAAGTTTCAGTACTCATGTTCTGTCCTTTATTATTGGTTCATGGAAAGTGCAGAGGCAACTTTCACGTTATTTTCAAAGTAATTCTTGTAGTAATCAAGATAAGCTTGCAGCATGCTATTTACACCTTGTGCTGTAATAGTAGCACCAGCCATTCCGTCTACCTTATGTGGGCCTAGCTTAGATTCAGGATTTTTTTCTCCTTTGATCATAGTCACCGATACTAAAGCACCATTATCATCAAGGATCTCCTTGCCGATGTATCGCGCTTGAATCTCATTTTCAGTGATTCTAGCACCCAAACCAGGTGTTTCTCCTCTGTGAGCCATACTTATCCCTTGAATGGTCTCAAAATCAGGAGAAACGGCTACGTATCCCCAGATCGCATCCCAAAGTCCTGCACCAAAAGTGGGAAGGATAAAAGATTCATTTCCGTCAGCATTGTACCGGAAAACTGGAAATAACCGCTCCTCTGGAGCTAGCTTATAGTTCTTTTCGATGTTCACATTCTCTGCTACAAGTGCATTACCTTCAGCATCTTCTGTTAAAACCTCACCAGCCATGTTCGTCACTGAAGAAGAAATTACCTCTTCATAACGAGCAGTAACCTGCTCTGCGGTCATTTCAGCAAGCATTTCTTTTTCTGCTGGTATAGCGCCTAGAATTTGCTTTTTCGTATCCAACTCTACTGCCTTACGTTGGGTTGGCCCTAAAACCTGAGAAACTCCTGAAAGTAATCCTCCCAATATCACAGTAAGTACTAGAGAGAAAACGATTATGTATGTATTAGACTGTTGCACGTGCTAACCTCCTTTTCTTGTTTGCTTGAACGATATAGAAATCAATAAGTGGTGCGAATACATTCATAAAGAGTACAGCCAGCATAATTCCTTCTGGATATGCTGGGTTCACCACCCTAATAATAACCGTAATGGCACCAATTAGCGCACCGTAGATCCATTTCCCTGTTTCCGTTTGTGAAGCAGATACCGGATCAGTTGCCATAAATACAGCACCGAATGCTAATCCTCCCATTACAAAGTGATAATGAGCAGGCATATCCATGTAGGCATTTGCACCCACCAAATTAAATATAGTTCCCATGGCAAAAGCTCCTGCGAAGACAGAAAGAATGATCTTCCAGCTACCGACTCCTGTTGCAATAAGTATCAATGCACCAATAAGCGCCATTGCAGCCGAAGTCTCACCAATTGAACCTGGAACACCACCGATCATTAGGTTTTGAAAACTAAAGAACTCTCCACCAAATGGTGATGCTAGTGCGGTATTGGCTTGAGCTAGTCCGCTCGCCACTGATTGTGCACCTGCGTTTGAAGTGTCGTAAGCAACAGCTAAAGCTGTAGCACCTGAATAACCATCAACTGGCGTTTTATCTGCTAACTGCGTCCAAACCTCACCAGAAATTTGAGAAGGATAGGCGAAATATAAGAATGCACGTGCCGTCATGGCCACGTTCAATATGTTCATTCCAGTACCCCCGAAGATCTCTTTACCGATCAATACCCCAAATACAGTGGCCAATGCAACTTGCCACAATGGAATAGTCGGAGGAACGATCAAAGGAATCAACATCCCTGTCACTAAGAAACCCTCGTTGATCGGGTGTTTTCTAATAATCCCAATAGTTACCTCCACGGCACCACCAGCGATATAAGAAATTAAAACGATCGGTAATACCCATCTGGCGCCAAATAGCAAATTGTCTAAGGAGAAGAAAGAAGTTGCCTCACCTACCGCTATGTGATGTTGATAACCTACATTAAAGATTCCCCATATCAAGCAAGGGATCATTGCAATGACAACAGTCATCATCATTCTTTTCAGGTCAATTGCATCTTTTACCTGAACACCTTTTTTACTCGCTGTTAAAGCCGGCTTGAATAAAAACGTTTCATTGGCTTCCCACAGTGGGTAAAACTTTTCGAACTTTCCACCTTTTTCAAAAAGGTGTCTTTGTTTATCTAATAAGTCGTGTAAAAACTTCATGGCTTAACCGTTTTGCATTAGTTCAAGTCCCTCTCTAACGATCTGTTGAATGTCATGTTTAGAGACATCAATAAACTCGCACAATGCAAGATCTTCTTCAATTACTTCGTAAATCCCCAACGCTTCCATATTGTCAAAATCCTCAGACATGATCGCTTTGACCAGATAAGTAGGATAAATATCCATTGGTACTACTTGCTCAAATGTTCCCGTCTGAACGAACGCTCTTGGCTCTCCATTGGTATTTGAATCAAGTTTGTATTCTTTGTCTTTGCCATTCAAGAACGAGAAAAGCCCCCAAGCTCTATGGAAACTTAACCTTTCTTTTTGAGGTTTGATCCATCCTAAGAATTCAGGCTGATCTCCCTCAGGAATGACTGAAAGTGTATTGTCATAAAAACCTAAATATCCGTCTTTCTCAATCTTCTCTCCAGTTAAAACGTTCCCGGAAATGCATCTGACGTGATCGCTGTTCAAGTTGTTTTCAATAAACTTGTTTATGGAAGCACCTGTGTATGTCTTGTGGTACTGAGGCGCCTTAATTTCGGATCCTGCCACAGCCACCAATCGAGAAGCATCATACTTTCCTTCCAAGAAAAGGCTACCGATCTGTGCTACTCCATAAGGAGAGACGGTCCAAACAACTTCTCCTTTGTTAATCGGGTCAATATGGTGAATTTGAACACCCACATTTCCTGCCGGATGCTTTCCACTCACTTTATTGGTTTCAACGTCCTCAACATTCGAAAATACTTTGGCTACTTCGCCATGCATATCGAAATTCATGTGGACCTTACCATCTGTGAATTTTTTCAAAACACTGATTCCTGCCTGAAAAGCTTCTTCTTTTCCTTTAAGGGTAAAACCTGCATCTGCGGCTAGCGGATGCGTGTCAAAAGTAGAGATGAAAATTGCCTTGGGTGAGTCTTCGCCATTTGCAATCACACCATAAGGGCGTTGGATCACTTGAGGCCATACACCACCTGAAGCCATCTGCTTATAAGCTTCATCTTTTGAAAGTCCTTGAAGGTCAGATACTGAGTAAGATTGAAAACTCTCATACTCTACTTCTTTGTCGGCCAAAATCTTGATTTCTAAGATCTTTCTCTTAGCCCCTCTTTTAACTTCGACAACTTCACCACTAACTGGCGAACAAACCATCACATCTTCCTGCATCTTGTCAAAGAGCACAGGACTTCCTGCCTTCACATTGTCGCCTTCCTTCACCTTAAGTTTAGGACGTTTCATACCTACAAAGTCAGTAGGTTTGATAGCAAATGTTTCTGAAAGAGGAGTATTAGCGACTGTCTTTTCCGCCTTTCCAGCGAGATTAATATCAAAGCCTTTTTTAAGCTTTATGGTTTTAGACATACTCTAATTATTGAGAATCAATTGATTATTTAAAATCAAGGCAAAAATACTATTTCTGCACTCAACTCAAAGGCTTTTTTGCCCATTTTGGGCGCAATTTAATCCCAAAATATTTGACAATGAAATTGAAATGAAATTATTGTATGACTGGTTTTTCTTCGAAGCTTTTTCTGATATGATCAGCGACATTTTCCATAAGCCACATTGGCGTAGAAGTAGCTCCACAAATACCTACAGAATCTCCTGCTTGAAACCAGTCCAAATTCACTTCGTCTTCATTCTCTACAAAATAACTTCGGTCATTAAATTGTTTACAGACACCATAAAGGGCCTTTCCGTTTGAACTTTTTTTACCGCTCACAAAAACGATGACATCCTTCTCTTGAGAGAACGTGGTTAACTGAGGCTCTCTATTAGAAACTTGTCTACATATACTGTCATTTGCACTAAAGTCAAGCTCTTCAAAAGTACCCTTGGCTTTTTGAATTCGTTCTTCGATCTTTTCTTTGATTGAGTAGAAACCCTTAGTACTCTTGGTCGTTTGTGAAAACAGTGTCACTGGCTTATTGAAATCGATCTGATCTAGATCATCCTCTGTCATCACAATGATCGCCTTGTTGTTGGTTTGACCGGTAAGCCCGATCACCTCGGCATGTCCATTTTTTCCATAGATCACGATCTGTCCATTGATCTTCTCCATTTTATCGAATGCGAGTTTCACTCTATTTTGGAGTTTAAGCACTACCGGACATGAGGCATCAACCAATACTATATTATTCTTTAATGCCAATTCATAGGTCTCTGGTGGTTCGCCATGCGCACGAATCAGTACTTTGGAGTCTCTGATATCTTCTAAATCATCTCTATTGATGATCTTTAATCCTTTTTCATTAAGCCTTTTGACCTCCATGGAATTATGAACGATATCTCCAAGGCAATAGAGATCTCCATCTTTCATTTCGTCTTCTGCCATTTGAATGGCAAATTCTACTCCAAAACAATAGCCTGAATTTTTATCGATACTTACTTCCATTTTTTCCTTTCTAGGCACTGATTTTCTCAGTGGCCAAATTTAGCACTTTTGCTACTTGAGTTTCAAAAGCAATATCGGACGTATCTATTTCTATTGCTTCTGCTACTTTAGTTAATGGGCTTTCTGCTCTTGAAGAGTCTATTCGATCTCTTTCTTCCAGATTATGAATAATTTCTTCCAAAGAAACTTCTTCTCCTTTGGCTTCTAACTCTGCTCTTCTTCTTCTTGCCCTAACCTCGGTTGAGGCTGTCATAAAAACCTTGAGCTCAGCATCTGGAAATACAACCGAACCGATGTCTCTACCGTCCATCACTACTCCTTTATGCTTGCCCATTGCTTGCTGCAAACGCACCATGGCAACTCTAACCGATCTAATAGCTGCTACTTGACTAACTTTTTCAGCTACGTATAATTTTCTTATCTCCTCTTCAACATTCTGTTGATTCAAGAAGGTTTCACTTTTTCCTAATTCTTTATTGAATCTAAATTCGATCTTGATCTCTTCTAAAGCTGCTTCAACCGCTTTCATGTCTTTCAAATCTACAGCTTCATTTATTAGATAAAGTGTTACTGCTCTATACATAGCCCCTGAATCGATGAAGGTATAGCCTAGGGCGCTTGCTACAGCTTTGGCTGTGCTGCTCTTTCCACAACCCGATAATCCATCAATAGCTATGTTGATTTTACTCATACTTAAAGTTTCGACAAAAGTAGACAGGTCAGTTTAAAATTGGCTAGATTTTCATGACTTTTCGGTAAAGAATACTTTATGGAGATATCTGGGAACATTGTTGATGTACGCGCAAAGAAAATATTCAAGGGTGAAATCAAGATAGAAAATGGCAGCATAACATCTATCACCCCTAAAAAAGAGGTTGATGACCAATACATACTCCCTGGTTTTATAGATGCGCATGTTCATATCGAAAGCTCCATGTTGGTGCCTTCGGAGTTTGCGCGATTGGCCGTTGTGCATGGTACTGTGGCTACCGTTTCTGACCCACATGAAATCGCAAATGTACTCGGTATTCATGGTGTGGACTACATGATCGACAATGGCAATGAAGTGAACTTCAAGTTCTATTTCGGGGCTCCTTCATGTGTGCCTGCAACTCCGTTTGAAACAGCCGGTGCTGAAATCAATGCTGAAGACATCAAACAACTTATCGCTAGACCTGAGATCAAATATCTAGCAGAGATGATGAATTGGCCAGGTGTATTGAATGATGACCCCGAGGTGCTTAAAAAGATACAAGCAGCACTAGTGTTAGGCAAACCAGTTGATGGGCATGCTCCCGGATTAAGAGGTGAGCAAGCTATGGCCTACGTGAAACATGGTATTTCAACTGATCATGAATGTTTTACAGCAGATGAAGCAAGAGATAAGTTGAATGGCAATATGAAGATCGCCATTCGGGAAGGCTCGGCTGCAAAAAATTTCAATGCCTTGGTAGAATTGTTCAAAGACTATCCAGGGATGCTTATGTTTTGCTCTGACGACAAGCATCCTGATAACCTGGTCGAAGGACATATTAATCAATTGGTCAAAAGAGCGCTTAAAGCAGGACATGAATTATTTGACGTACTGCATGCCGCTTGTATTCTGCCCATAGATCATTATGGACTAGACGTAGGCACATTACAGGTTGGTGATCCGGCTGACTTTATTGTGTTGGGAGATCTTGAAAGTTGGAAGGTTGAGGAAACCTACATAAATGGAGAAATGGTGGCAGAATCGGGTAGAACATTGATCGAGCCGATCGAAATTCAAGTCATTAATCAATTCAATTGTCAAAAGATCAAAGAAGAATCGATTCAGATAAAACCAAGTGGCAAGAAGCTGAAAGTGATCGAAGCTTTAGATGGGCAACTCATTACGAATTCATTAAGCACCGACTTTAAGGTGAATGAGCAGGGCAATGTGGACTCAGATATTGAGGATGATGTTTTGAAAATGGTCATGGTCAACCGTTATCATGATGCAGCCCCAGCCGTAGCTTTTATTAAGAATTTCAATTTAAAAGAAGGAGCCATTGCTTCATCTGTTGGGCATGATTCACATAATATCATCTCTGTAGGCTGTGATGATGAAGCCATTGTTAAGGCCATCAACTTAGTCATTGATGAAAAAGGAGGAATTAGTGCTGTTGGAAAAAGTGAAGAACACATATTACCTCTGCCAGTAGCTGGCTTAATGTCGAACGAAAACGGATATCAAGTAGCGGCCGATTACACTCATATTGATCAGTTTGCTAAATCTTTAGGCAGCAGCCTTAATTCTCCATTTATGACACTCTCTTTTATGGGGCTTTTGGTCATTCCACATTTAAAGCTGAGTGACAAAGGTCTATTCGATGGCAACGCTTTCGAGTTTACAAGCGTATTTACCGACTAAGTAATTAGTCAATTTGAAATTCCTAGAGATTATAATTACCTTCTAAAGGTCACACGTATGATCAAAGTTGATACCTTATGTTTAAATCTTTCAAAATGAAAAAACTCAATCTCATTCTCATTCTTTTCATTGCGGCATTCACCTTGCAAGCACAACAAGAGCTTACATTACCGGATGACCCAGCATTAGCTGATGAGGCCAAAAGACGTTTTGCGATTTCTGTAGATGAAATGGGTGTTAAGCGATACAGAGAAGCTTTAAAAGCCATTCGCTGGTTAGAGCAGAATGCACCTCAGCTGTACGATGGCCTGTACATACATGGGTATAAAGCATATGAAGAATTAGCCGCTAAGAGTGATAGCGAATCACAAAAGAATACATACTTGGATTCCATGTTCTATTTCTATGATAAAAAAGGAGAACGCTTCGAACTCACAGATAGAGAAAAGAACAATAGAGCATATCGTTATTACAAATATTGGAAAGAGAATAAAGAGAGAATGGAAGAAGGCTTGGCTGCTTATGCCCTGGCCTATGAAAATCCAGACGATGTGATCAATAATAACATTGTTTCTTACATGGACATGGTGAGGAGATACAAGGCCTATGGAAACTCTATCAGTAATGAAAAAGTACTTGATATTTACAGTAAGGTTATGGATGTGATCAGCATCAAGCGTGAACAAGGAGAAGATGAGACCAAACTTGAAAGATATAGTTCAGCAATCAATGGCCTATTGACAATGACCATTGGCGATGACCTTAATTGTGAATTCATCAACAAAAATCTTGCACCTCCATTAGATCAAGGAGATGACCTTCAGCTTGCGAAAAAGGTCTTTGGCTTATTACTAGGTCAAAGCTGTAGCGATAGCCCCTATTTTCTGAAAGCGGCTTTGATCATTCAAAAGAATGAACCCACTAGTGGATTGGCAAAAGCTATCGCTCAGCAATATTATAAAAAGAAAGATCTAGATAATGCCTCTGCATTCTATTTAGAGGCAATCAACTTTGAAGAAGACCAAGCGAAAAAAGGGGCACTTTACCTAGACATGGCCAAGTTATATGCTGCTCAAGGGCTGAAAGTTGAGGCCAGACAGTTTGCTAGGGATGCAGCCAATGCCGACCCTGGAAGCACATCACAGGCTTACACTTTTATTGGAAACATGTACATGAGTAGTTTTGATGACTGTAAAAAGTCACAAAGTCAGATAGATGACAGAGCAGTTTTCATGGCCGCCTATGATATGTTCCAAAAAGCAGGAGATCAGTATGGCATGACCCAAGCAAAAGGACAATTTCCAACGGTATCTGAAGTCTTTACAGCCAATAAAAAGGAAGGCGATGCAATCAAAGTAGGCTGTTGGATCAATGCAACGACAACAATTAGAACTAGACCAAGCGAATAATGGACACAAAAGAATTATTAAAAGACATTCAATACAAAATTGATGAGCTTGTTGAGAAAGCGGAGGAACTTGGCGCTGATGCCAAAGAAGAAATGAAAGACAC
>CBFHYE010000159.1:0-3206 GCA_965659985.1 Roseivirga sp.
TATAAGGTGGCCGATATGATCACTGGATATGGCGTGGCTGAGGCAGTTCACCATTATTATGACATTTGGGGAGGAGACTATAAAGAGAAAAGAGCGGTAATTCAAGGTTGGGGAAATGTTGGTGCAGCAGCAGGGTTTTACCTAGCTCAAATGGGTGTAAAGATCGTTGGTATTATCGATCGAGAAGGAGGAATCCACAAACAAGAGGGTTATTCTTTGGCGGAGATCAGAGATTTGTTCTTGAATAGAGCAGGCAATAAGCTAGTAGTGGATGAGATGATTCCTTATGACCAGATCAATAACGAAATCTGGGATTTGGATTTTGAGATTTTTATACCTGCCGCAGCTAGCCGTCTCATCACCAAAGAGCAAGTCGATCGAATGATCAACACCAAACTTGAGGTGGTTTCTTGCGGAGCTAATGTACCCTTCAATGATCTAGAGATCTTCTTTGGAGAAACTGGGCTTTATGCAGACGATAACCTCTCTGTAATCCCTGATTTTATCGCCAATTGTGGAATGGCGCGCGTTTTTGCTTATCTTATGGAAAGAGGAATTGCCATGACCGATGAGGCCATTTTTGAAGATACTTCAAGAGTGATCAGAGAAGCCTTAATGCATGTCGTAGAGCTTTCCTCAGACAAAACAGGAATCTCGAAAAGAGCCCTTGATTATTCTTTAACTCAACTTGTTTGATTATGCCATTTTATCACTCACTCGGTAAGATCCCACATAAAAGACATACCACCTTTAAGAAGCCCGATGGTAGCTATTATTATGAGCAACTATTTGGCACTATCGGTTTTGACGGCATGTCTTCATTGCTTTATCATGTGCATCGACCAACTCAAGTCAAGGAGGTGGTGAAGTCATATGATGTGTCGCCTAAGATCGCGGTAGATAAGAATATGCTATCCCTTGGTTTAAAGGGTTTTGATATTCAGCCACAATCAGATTTTTTGGAGAGTAGAACGGCTGTTTTAGTGAATTCAGATTGCGAGATCGTTTTGGCTGTTCCAAAACAATCAATGACGGATTATTTCTACAAGAATACCGATTGCGATGAAATGCTTTTTGTTCATGAGGGCAAGGGCATTCTTAAAACTCTATTGGGAAACTTGGCTTTTGAACCAGGCGATTACTTAATGGTGCCAAGAGGAATGATCTATCAGATCACTTTCGAAACAGAAGACAATCGACTGTTTATCGTGGAGTCGCATCGGCCTATGTATACACCAAAACGCTACAGAAACTGGTTTGGTCAGCTGCTCGAGCACTCTCCTTATTGCGAAAGAGATTTGCGCAGGCCAACTGAGCTGGAAACGCATGATGAAAAGGGTGACTTTTTGATCAAAGTGAAAAAAGAGGGCATGATCCACGAGTATATTTATGCGACTCATCCATTCGATGTGGTAGGTTGGGATGGATACAACTTTCCGTATGCTTTTTCGATCAAGGATTTTGAGCCGATAACAGGTCGTGTACATCAACCACCTCCGGTACACCAGACTTTTGAGACCGATGCTTTTGTGGTTTGCTCATTTGTCCCAAGGCTTTATGACTATCATCCAGAGGCAGTACCTGCCCCTTACAATCATAGCAATATTGATTCGGATGAGGTGCTCTATTATGTCGATGGCGATTTCATGAGTAGGAATAATATAGAAAGAGGGATGATCACATTGCACCCCGCTGGAATCCCTCATGGACCACATCCTGGCGCTATGGAAAGAAGTATTGGTGCTAAATCAACGGAAGAATACGCTGTCATGGTGGATACTTTCAAACCATTGAAAGTTACCGAAGCAGCAATGAAAATTTTATTAAAGGACTACCATAAATCGTGGTTAGATCATTAAAAGAGTAAACGATGTCAACAGAGAACGTAACTTATTCAGGGGAGAAGATTTTTGAAGAGGCGAAAGACTTTTTGCCGATCAATGGAACGGATTATATAGAACTTTATGTAGGCAATGCCAAGCAGTCGGCTCATTTCTATAAAACAGCCTTTGGCTTTCAGTCAGTCGCTTATGCTGGTCTGGAAACAGGCATGAAAGATCGTGTGTCTTATGTCCTTCAGCAAGATAAGATCAGATTGGTTTTGACTTCTCCACTTCATGAAGGAGGAGAGATCAATGCGCATATCAATGCGCATGGAGATGGTGTCAAGGTTATCGCCCTTTGGGTAGATGATGCAACCAAAGCTTGGGAAGAAACAACAAAGAGAGGAGCCAAGTCATATTTTGAACCAAGAGTAGAGGAAGACAATGATGGAAGGGTTGTTCGGTCTGGAATTCATACTTACGGAGAAACGGTTCATATTTTCGTAGAGCGAAATAACTACAATGGCACCTTTATGCCTGGTTTTATGAAATGGGAATCAGAGTATAATCCATCTGAAGTCGGTTTAAGGTATGTCGACCACATGGTCGGTAATGTTGGCTGGGGCGAAATGAACAAATGGTGTGAGTTCTATGCAAAGGTGATGGGCTTCGCACAATTAGTCTCATTTGACGACAAGGATATTTCTACAGAATATACGGCTTTGATGAGTAAGGTGATGAGCAATGGTTCTGGTCGAATCAAGTTTCCGATTAATGAACCTGCTGAAGGAAGAAAGAAGTCTCAGATCGAAGAGTACATAGACTTTTATAATGGGGCGGGAGTGCAGCACATCGCTGTGGCTACCAATAACATCATTGAGACGGTGAGGCAGCTAAGAGAAAGAGGGGTGGAATTCTTGCGCGTACCAGATATCTATTATGATGATGTATTAGATAGAGTAGGAGAAATTGATGAAGACCTGGAGCCGTTAAAGGCCATGAATATTCTGATCGATAGAGATGATGAAGGATATCTGCTTCAGATCTTTACCAAACCAGTGCTCGATAGACCAACGATGTTCTTTGAGATCATTCAGAGAAAGGGAGCACAGTCATTTGGTAAAGGAAATTTCAAAGCACTCTTTGAAGCGATTGAAAGAGAGCAAGAATCAAGAAATACACTATAATTTATGATCAAAGCGAACGATCCAAATAGAAGATCATGGGTGGAAGTATCACCTGAGTCAGACTTTTCAATTCAAAATATACCGTTTGGTATTTTTAAAACTGATACCATTCCACCAAAAGCAGCAACTGCCATTGGAGACTATGTAGTAGATCTTGATCAATTGCATCGATCAGGTTTATTTGATGATTTGGTAT
>CBFHYE010000160.1:0-7559 GCA_965659985.1 Roseivirga sp.
CTTGAGGATTGGGAGGTGGCTTTAGATAAACTTGAACCTATTTTATCAAAAAAGAAGAAGAGACCTGAGGCTCTCTGGTTGGCTGCTATTTGCCATATGCACCGTTATCGTTTTGAGCAGTCCTTTGAATATTTTAAACAATCTGAAGATTTTGCCGAAATAGACCCTTTCTATTATGTGCCCTTATAACCTGTGAGTTGCCCTTCGATTGATTCGAAGTTTTCTTGAATTACCTTTCCATCTAAAATGGTCTCAATAATGTTCTGACCTTTGCCTTCTTTGCCATTGGCATCTGTCCATTTGAGGCTCCAATTGCCTACCCAAAAGTCAAAACTATGCTCGTTCATTTCTTGAGTATTTGTGTTGAATGAGATCACCAAAAGTGATATTACTACTAAAAAATACTTCATGATATTTAAGAGGTTATACCCTTAATAACGGCAAAGTACTGCATCGTAACAAACCACTCAACTTAGAGGTCTCAGCATAAGATACTGGAATGCATTCTATCCCAACTTCTTCTAATTGCTTGATCAAGGCTGTAAAACTTCGTTCTACAAGAACTTTGTCAGGGGCAATGGAGAATATGTTGGGATACATCTGATTCATTTGCTCTTGAGTCACCTCAATACGATGCTCCTGATCAAAAAGGTCATAAATAGGACCTGGAGTATTGGCAAAGCCATCTGGATAAATGATGGCGTGTTTCTCGCCCACAGGCTGAAATGCACAATCGAGGTGAAGAACATTGGTCTTATGGTCATCAGTGACCTTTAATTCAATAGGATGGAATTGCTTACCTGGGAATTGTGATCTCAAGAATTCAAAACCAGCCCAATTTGTTCTTTTGCTAATGCCCACAAAAACCTGATCATTACAAAGAATAACATCTCCACCTTCAATGGTTGCTTCTTCTGGAACCTTTATAATACAATCCTGACCTATTTCATGTAAGATCCATTCAATGCCTTCGATTTCAGGCTGTCGAACAGGTTCTCTCATATTGGAAATGATGAACTTATCGTCAATCACAAAACCAATATCACGAGTAAAGATCTGCTCAGTTTTTGGTAGGTTTTTTGGTCTTAGCACTTCTATCCCTTCTTGAAGAAGTGCTTTTTCTACGGTTTGCAGCTCAGCAATAAGTGCCTTTTCTGTCGGATAGGTCCCATTTTTTTTATGGTGCTTTGAAACCGGATTGATTTCAAGTTCTTCACCTTGGTCATGCGCGATACCAAGTACAACAGTTTTCAATTGAGCTGTTTCATTTTGCACGAACAGCGCTCTTTTAATACTCATAAACTATCTTTCATTCTTCGGCTATTGCAGCCGGTTCTTTATATGTTCTTAATGTCCGATAGGTGAGAACAATGCAAACAAATGAGAGAAGCGCGCCTAAAGCAAACGATGCTCCTGGGAAGTATGTCGTTGATGTTTCAGTATAATAAAAAAATACGAAACCCATGATCAATGGGCCGAAAATTGAAGTAAGACTTACCAAACTCGTTAGCCCTCCTTGCAATTCACCTTGCTGACTGTTAGGTACTTGAGATGACATGATGCCTTGTAGGGTTGGGCCCGCTAGCCCACCTAAAACGTATACGATCAAGAATGAATAGATCATCCAGACTTCTGTTGCGATAGAGAATAAGGCCAATCCTAAGCAATTGAATACCAAACCTGCGTATATGGTTTTCACGGGCCCAATTTTCTTTGTCACAATTCTAATGAGAACTGCTTGCACAAGGGCTACTAAAATACCCACTACAGATAGTGAAAGACCAATCTCTTGGGGTCCCCAGTCTAATACCTCATCTCCATAATAAGACCAGTTACTTTGAACCGCATGCGCAGCGATATAAACAAAGAACATGGCTGTGGCCAGGCCTAAGATCACATGATTCTTTTTTAGTTGACCTAGTGAACCAATTGGATTGGCACGTTTCCAGCGGAAGGGTCTTCTATTTTCTTTGGGTAATGATTCAGGCAGAATGAAATAGCCGTATAGGAAATTGATAAAAGTTAGTCCTGCCGCTGCATAGAATGGAATTCGAACACCAATATCGCCAAGAAAACCACCAATCAAAGGGCCAATAATAAACCCAAGACCGAATGCAGCACCGATTAAGCCAAAATTCTGTGCTCTCTTTTCAGGGGGGCTAACATCGGCAATGTAGGCAGAGGCTGTTGTGAAACTAGCGCCACAGATTCCAGCGAACAACCGACCGATAAAGAACAAGGCAATTGTTGGTGCAAAGGCTAAGAATAAATAGTCGACTGTAAAACCGAGCAAGGCGATCAAAAGCACAACTCTACGGCCATATTGATCACTGATGCCGCCTAAAATTGGGGCGAAAATGAATTGCATCAAGGCATATGCTGTGACAAGGAGATTACCCGTTCTGGCCGCTTCGCCTGTTGATAAACCACCAATTTCTTTTAGTAAATCGGGGAAGATTGGGATGATAATGCCAATGCCGATCACATCCAATAAGACAGTGACCAAAATAAATCCCATAGCGGGTGTACGCTTTGACATGTTACAAGTTAGAGCTTTATATAATATTCACTTCAGGCGTTAATTCGATACCAAATTTTTGAGCAACTGAATCTTTGATCTTAAAAGCCAGCGCTTTGATATCCTTACCTTTTCCCTCTCCGTAATTAACAAGCACTAAGGGTTGATTCTTATGTACACCTATTTGTCCAAATTTTTTCCCTTTCCAACCTGATTGTTCTATTAACCAAGCAGCAGGTACTTTTACCTTATTATCAGGGAGTTTATAACCTGGTATATCGTGGAATTCTACTTTTAATCCTTCATAATCGATTCCGTCAATCACCGGGTTCTTAAAGAAACTACCTGAGTTTCCGATCTTTGCCGGATCGGGAAGCTTGGATTGCCTGATCTTGATCACAGCATCACTTACCGCTTTTATGCTCAACTTTTTAATGCCCATTTCTTCTAAGGTGCTTTCAATAGCGCCATAGGAAACGTTGAACTCTGGAGATTTTTTAAGGCGAAATGTCACACTGCAAATGATATATTCACCTTTGAGGGCTTTCTTGAATACGCTTTCCCTATAGCCAAACTGGCATTGCTGGCTATCAAAAGTTTTTAATTGACCGGTCGCAATTTCTAAAGCTTCGAGTGATTCAAAAACATCTTTGATCTCAACCCCATAGGCGCCTATATTTTGCATGGGTGCCGCACCAACTGTACCAGGAATAAGAGAAAGATTCTCAACACCCGCCCAGTTTTTTTCAATACAGTGAATCACAAACTCATGCCAATTTTCACCTGCTGCTGCTTTTACCCAAACCTGTTCTTCATCTTCTTTGATCAGCTCAATGCCAGTTAGGGCATTCTTTAGTACAATGCCATCAAAATCCTCAGTGAGTAATATGTTACTTCCACCACCAAGGATCATGAGCTGTTTTTCTCCCACTTGTGATAGGCTTTCTCTTAAGGCTTCGATACTATCAAATGCTGCAAAAAACTTGGCTTTTGCTTCGAGACCAAAGGTGTTGTAAGGTTTTAACGAGACATTATTTTGGAATTCGATCATAGGTCTGCGACTAGCCGTCTGTGGTAATTAATCTGCCCGAGGTGGTAGTTGAGATGGCCGTATAAATGCATTAGGAAAAATTCTGTGGTCATCTCATTTCCAAAGACATTGATTGGAAAGGTTTCCTCAAGCTTATCAGATTCGAGGGTAGAGAGCACCTCTTTGATCATTTTCTTAGTGGTCTTGAGTTCTGAGATGATTTCTGAGCGTTTTACATCTTTCAAACCAAATTCATCTTCTCGTCTTCGGATGTATCCCGAATCGCCTAAAACTGAACCGATAAAGTGCCTGAGGTTTCCACAAATATGTAGGAGAAGATTACCTCCAGAATTCGCTATTTCGCCTTTAACCATCCAAAGCTGCTCTTCTTTAGTATAGGCCTTTAGTTCTTCAATGGCTTTGTCTAAATCTCTTGCGAATAGCTCTCCCAATGTCACTTGGATACTCATAAGGCTAGTGATTTTTCGATGCGCTTGATCTTGTCTTCTAAGTTCGATTTAGTTTGAAGGTAAGCTTCTTTTTGTTCAAGTTTCGTGTTTACACTGATATAGAATTTGATCTTGGGTTCTGTTCCAGAAGGCCTTGCTGAAACCTTAGTTCCATCAGCTGTGACAAACTGTAATACATTTGACTTTGGCAGGTCTATCACTTTTTCTTCACCTGTTTTTAGATCTTTAGCAATAGAAGATTGGTAGTCAAATACATGCGTAACTTCACTTTCATCAATTTTTTCAGGTGGATTGCTTCTGAAATTGATCATCATTTCCTCAATCTCTTCAGCACCTTTCATGCCTTTTTTGGTGATCGAGATCAGTTGTTCTAGGTAGAAGCCAAATTGAGTATAGATATCAGCTAAAAGTTCAAAAACAGTCAAGCCTTGATCTTTTGCCCAAGCACTCATTTCCGCCAACATAGCGCAAGAAGCTACTGCATCTTTGTCTCTCACGAAATCGCTGATCATATACCCATAGCTCTCTTCGCCACCACCAATGAATTCCTTTTTTCCTTCAAGTTCCTTGATGAGTGCAGCGATGAATTTGAAACCTGTTAAGGTATTGGGGCAATCTACTTCGAATTCCTCAGCCATTTTATCCAAAAGGTCTGTAGTTACGATCGTTTTTACGATCATTTGCCGACCATCTAATTTTCCATTCTCTTTCCATTTGGTCAGAAGATAGTAGATGAGCAAAGTTGCGGCTTGGTTACCATTGAGTAATTCGAATTCTCCAGCAGTATTTTTT
Source organism: Roseivirga sp. (assembly GCA_965659985.1). Lineage (GTDB taxonomy): Bacteria > Bacteroidota > Bacteroidia > Cytophagales > Cyclobacteriaceae > Roseivirga. Next base: position 4,811 of record CBFHYE010000160.1, read on the forward strand.
GCCGCTATGCCCACACGGTCTGCATCTGGGTCGGTTGCCATTACCAAGTCTGCGTCAATCGCCTCTGCTTTGGCTAGTGCCATAGACATGGCTTCTTTTTCTTCTGGATTTGGATAAACGACTGTTGGGAAATCTCCATCAGGCTCAGCTTGTTCTTCAACAATCGTTACTTGATCAAAGCCTTTTCTTTTCAAAACTTCGGGAACCAAAGTGATGCTCGTTCCATGAATAGGCGAGAATACGATCTTCAGGTCTTTTTGCCTTTGTATCGTCTCTTTTGAAAGTGTCAATTTCAAAACTTCCTGGATGTACTGCTCGTCTAGTTCTCTCCCGATGGCATGAATCTTAGAATTGTCAGCTTCAAAACGTACGTCATCTATACTTGATATCTTATTCACTTCCTCAATGATGTTCTTATCATGAGGAGCGATCACTTGTCCACCATCGTCCCAGTAAGCTTTATAGCCATTATACTCTTTTGGATTGTGAGAGGCTGTGAGAACTACACCCGATTTGCAGCCGAGTTTACGGATTGCATAGGAGAGTTCAGGTGTCGGACGCAAGTCCTCGAAAAGGAATACTTCAATGCCATTTGCTGAAAAAACAGCAGCAGTCACTTCTGCGAAATAGCGGCTATTGTTTCTGCTATCATGTGCAATGGCTACACTGATCGATTCGTTGGCAAAGGCTTGATTCAAATAATTTGACAAGCCTTGGGTTGCCATTCCAATCGTATACTTATTCATACGATTCGATCCAGCACCCATGATCCCTCTAAGACCTCCAGTGCCAAAATCGAGGTTCTTGTAGAAAGAATCAGCCAGTTCTTCTTCTGACATTTCGCTTATGGTTTTTTTGGTTTCCTCATCATAAGGGCCTTTCAACCAACTATCAATTTTAGCTTGAATATTTTCAGTGATCATGGGCTTCGCTTTGAGTCGTGAATTTTGAAAAAAAACAGCAAAGGATGAACTTAAATTTAGAAGAAATTGAAATTACCGATCATTTATCGCAAATGAGTCTTAGGGAAGACTGAGACTGTGTCGACATCTTTTGGATGTTAGACAATAAGTCCCTTGTTTTGTGCTTTCAAAGTCAGATATATGGATATAGAGAAATTGAACGAAGATTTTGCAAAGATCGCTGAGTTGGTGATCCAGTTAGATAGCATGGATTACAGCGATGAGAAGTATGATGAACTGGAAGAGGAATTGCACGATCTGGAAGACGATTTGACCGAAGAGTTTGGTGACTACTTAGAAGAAGCTATTGCTGGTGTTTATGAAAACCTATGTCCTGATAGCGATGTGCTATTACCTACAGCTTATATCGCTAAGCACTATACCAGAAAACAAAAGGACAATCTAGGCCGCTACAGTTATGAAGTAGAGTATGGTGAAGGTATTCCTATCGAATCTGATAAATTCCCAGACCAAGAAGTTTATTTATCCTTAGTGCCCGGTGCAACACGCTTGGTAGTTGCGGTTGGTGAGACGGTCAAACAAACCGTCTGGATGGCAAAATAATTTTAGAAGGCTCCGATCGGAGCCTTTTTTATTTGAGTAGGTTTGAGCCTGAACAATTCTTAGTTAACATTGAGCATTAAACGACCAGATATGAAATGTAGACTTTTAGTACACATCTTGTTAGCAACAAGTATTGCTTTTAGTGCTCAAGCACAGCTAGATCGCCAGGAACGTAGACTGACAGAATGGGTTGATGAACATAACGATGAGGCGCTAGCGCTTTTAAAAGAGATCATCAATATCAACAGTGGCACGATGAATTTCGAGGGCGTAAAAGCAGTAGGGGAAGTCTTAATGCCCAAATTTGAAGCACTTGGGATGGAAGTTTGGTGGGAAGATGGAACTAGCTTCAACCGTGCGGGCCACTTAGTCGCTAAGGTAGAGGGAGGTAAAGGCCCAAATATTCTTATGATAGGTCACCTCGATACTGTTTTTGAACCAGACAGCCCAAATCAAGAATGGAGGCAAGTCGATGAAAATATTGTAGCAGGGCCGGGCATTGCAGACATGAAAGGTGGTGATGTGATCATCTTACAAGCTTTGTCTGCACTCGAAGCGCGAGGTTTTTTAAAAGACATGAACGTTTGGGTGGTAATGACTGGAGACGAAGAAAAAAGTGGCCGTCCTTTATCTGAGTCCAAAAAAGCATTGATCGAAGCCGCTAAATGGGCTGATATTTCTCTTGGATTTGAAAATGGAGACGGAGACCCAACAACGGTAAATGTGGCAAGGAGAAGTTCTTCTGATTGGACGCTCACAGTTAAGGGGAAAGCAGCCCATTCTTCTCAGATCTTTAAACCTGAGGTTGGAGCAGGGGCCATCTTTGAAGCCTCTAGAATATTGAATGAATTTTATGAGCAATTGGCAGCTGAAGAATTTTTAACCTTTAACCCAGGTGCTATTGTTGGTGGCACAGATATCAACTATGATCCAACCTCAAATAATGGGTCAGCATTTGGAAAGACCAATGTGGTATCAAAAGATGTGGTGGTTCATGGTGGAATCAGAGCCCTTTCTCCAGAGCAGCTAAAAAATGCTAAGGCAACCATGCAACGCATTGTAAGCCAAAACTTACCACAGACTTCCGCAGCACTGTCTTTTAATGAAGGCTATCCGCCTTTTGCGCCAAAAGAAGGTAATTATGCTTTGATGAATATGTTCAGTACCGTTAGCCAAGACCTTGGATTTGGTAAAGTAGGTCCTGTCAACCCTGCAGATGCAGG
>CBFHYE010000161.1:0-6597 GCA_965659985.1 Roseivirga sp.
GCATAAGGGTCTGTCAAGTGCCATTTTAACCAAGAGCCATCTGCTTTCTGTCTTTGTCCTTCTTGGGTTTTACCAATGGCAATATCATTATCTAAGGCGAGTTGTCGCAATGATGCTATTGAATCCGTTCGCAACACCCAAGTGGCTAAGTGGGCTGGTTTTTTGAATTGCTCCTCAAGCCATAAACCCTGAGGAGGTATTGATAGGCTGGCGTCTGGTGCGATCACCTCTAAATAGGCATTACCAAGAGACAATAAAGCGTTATGTGTTCCCCAATTTGGGTGTTGGCCTCCAAACTCAGGTCTCGTTCCCAGCAGCACTTCGATCTTGTCCATGCCTTCTTCAAGCGTAGGAGCAGTGTATATCAAATGGTCGATGGTATTGGACATTTCTGATTGCCTATTACTTCAATAATAAAGCCTGCGGATAGCTACAAACAGCAAAACAGCCAAAGTATAAGCAAAAAAGAAAGGAATGATCAAAGTGTCGAAACCCAAGACTAGAAGAACAGCCATGATTAACAATTGAAAACCTAAGCCCATGGTCGATAAGCTTGTCATGAACCATTTGGGAAATATTTTGCCCTGTTCAGCCTGCTCATCAAGCATGTAAATGGTTTTGTCAAAACTAATGTAAAGGAGGTTATAGAGATTGAAAAGGAAGTTTACGTGTTGCTGTTTTTCTCCTTTAAAAGCCTTAGGTGCCTTGTTTTCGATTACCCGACTGGTCTTATCTCCGTCAAGCTTATTCCGCAAGATCACGTAATAGTAGTTGTATAGTGTGCCTTGTAGTTGTAAACCGATAAAGGCCAATAAGCACATCCAGAGTTCCGCTTGGGTTACATAGCCAATCGCTGTAATAAATAGGGCATTGAGCAAAATATCAGCCGTAGAGTCTAAATAGCGACCAATGTAAGAGGGTTTGTTTTTTACCCTTGCCAATTCGCCATCAGCAGCATCTAAAATAGATTTGAGGATGAGGAAAAAAGCTGCTAAAAAATACTGACCAGTTAAGATGCAGTAAATTGCGATAAGGCCTGAGATCACAAAACTAATGGTGACATGGACAGGGGTAAACCGAGTTTCTTTAAGCGAATTAGCGATTACTCTGGCAATCGGTCTGCCGTAATCTGACAAATCAACAAATTGATGTGCCTGGGGTAATTTGGACATATAAATAAAAGACTGCTTACTTGAGGAATATACCAGTTGAAGCAGGCGCAATTTAAGCTTATTTAAAATGTCTAGTAAGCTTTACTGTTGTTCTTTTTTAATTTTTAGTTTAATCCCTTAGCCGAAATAGTCCCTCCATGATCTCGATCTGAGGAGGACTTACAATTTGATAAGCATCGGGAATAGTTGCTGCTAAGTCAGATTCCTTTTAAGCCATCATGTCTTCCTTAGATTCCCAAATATATACACCTGCATAATGTCCGGGCTGACCTTGTTTAACATAGTACTTCTGTTGTAAACCCTTGAGCCTTTTGAACTGAGGCGCTCTTTCTTGAGCTTTTTTGAGTAATTCTTCTTCTTGCAAATTGGATTGAAGCTTTATGATTTGAATGATCATGGTTTTTTGGTTGATGTCTTTGATAAAGATAAAAAATAGATCGATGTGATCTTTGAAATTGCATTGCTTGGCTTATGCCATGATATCAATCATTCATGCCAATTCGAGAGAGGAAGATTTTCAGAATTTGGAAGGGCACAACTGTTTAAAACATTTGGCATTCACCGTAAACACACCCTTTATCAAATACCGATTCCGATATCCGTTTTCTATACCTATTTTGATCATCAAATTCCATAATCATGAAAAAAATTAGTCTCTCATTATTGATCTTGTTCGTGTTTTCCATAAGTACAATTGCACAAAAATCAGCTTTTACTGTTGATGATATACTCAAAGTTAAGTCACTGGGCAGCCAAAGTTTGAGCCCGAGTGGCGATTGGTTGGCCGGGATCATCAGTGACGGTACCGCTCGCTTTGGTACAGACCATTTCAGATTCAGAGACCCCAGTTACCTCAATTTGCGGGCAGGAGAACCGGTACTGATCAATACAAATTCAGGAGAGCAGATGAAAATGTTCAATGGAAAAGCTCGCATTACAAGCATGACTTGGTCTGAGGATGAAAGCCGATTGTATTTTTTCGAGCAAAAAGAAGATGCCCTGGTTTTGGCTTATTTCGATACCAAGAGCATGAAAGTGCGCTATCCTAAAGTTAAGGATGATCGCATCATAACAAGTAACCAAGGTATTACCGTTTCGCCTGATGGCAATTCGGTGATCATTGGTGTCCGTAAGAACGGATGGTTGGAAAGTGCTATGGCTGAATATAAAGAGGCCACCGAAGGCCCGATCGTGGTATATGATGGGAGTAAGGATTTCCTGAAATGGGATAAGATCGGTGTAACCGGTTCACTCACAGAACTGGTTAAGATCAACATCAAATCTGGAAATGTTGATGACTTACTACCCGAATCAAGCTATAGTGGAATCGAGGTCTCAGATAATGGGCAATATCTCAGGTTCAATGAGACCTTTAGAATCAAAACCAGCTACAAGCGGAATAGTGGAACGGAGTACCAGGTTGGCTTTTTAGACCTTGATGCAAAGGGTGAACCGGTATATATCTATGAAAGGAATAAGGAAAGAAGACGCTACCAATGGGACGACAGTGGAATGCATTACGCATGGATAGATTCGGGTAATGTGATGCTGCAGAGCTTAGCGAATTATCAGGATGGACCTATGAATCTGACCAAAGACAAGGCATTTGAAGATGAAAAGAAAGAGAAGCCGGTCAAGTTCTCGATTGTTCGATTCCACTCTCAGGGCGAGCGTATGTTGTTATCTTCGAAAAAGGGCTGGTGGACCATCAATACAGATGGTTCTGATCTAGAAATGATCTATGAATTGCCTGAAGAGGAGGAGAAAGATGATGCGCCTAATCGCAGTGTTGTCGATTGGTCAGACGATGGCAATTACCTGTATGTGAGTTATTCTGAGCAAGACCAATGGATGCGCGGTATTCAGCGTTACAATATTGATTCACAATTATTTGAAAACTTAATGACAAGCTCTGATCTATATAGCGGATGGCGCTTTGCGGAGAACAGCGACAAGGTGATCTATAGTCTATCAGATGGTGATCTTCCGAATAACGTTTTTGCCAATACAATGGATTTTAAAAGCCAGAAACAATTGACAGACCTGAACCCTTGGGTGGCCAATAAGAAATGGACGAAATCAGAGCTGATCACCTACAGAGATGTAGACGGAGAAGAGCTTAAAGGCATTCTTTATTATCCTGTGGATTATGATCCGAAGAAGTCATATCCGCTCGTCTTAGAGGTTTATGAGACCTTCTTTAACAACGGTTATCGTTCTTCAATGAACTTGATCGCTAATCAAGGTTATTTTGGATTGAGACCCTCTGTCGACCTGGAGGAAGGCTATCCAGGTGAAGCCTGGATGAAAGGTGTGACAGGTGCGATCAACAAGTTGGTAGAAGAGGGCAAAGTAGATAATGATAAGGTAGGCCTGCACGGCACGAGCTATGGGGGCTATGCGGCTTCCTTGATCATCACCCAAACCGATCGTTTTGCAGCGGCAATTAATATTTCTGGTAAGGTAAACATCATCAGTTTCCTAGGCGACAGCCCTAAGATCGGAACACGGAATTATGCCGCAGCAGAAGTAGGACAAGATAGAATTGGAGGTTCTTTTTGGGACGAGCCTTTGAAGTATTTTCAAACCACTGCCGTTCTTTATGCCGACCGTATTACCACACCGCATTTGTTATTGACGGGTGAAGGCGACTGGAATGTACCTGGCACGAATACCAGAGAACTTTACTATGCCATGAGAAGACTAGACAAGGATGTGACTTGGGTCAATTACATGCGTGGTGGTCATGGAGCAGGTTGGGCCAGCATAGAAAGTGATTATTACGACCAATGGGAGCGAATGCTCAATTTTTACGATAAGCACTTTTATCCTGAGAAAAATGAAGAGGAAAATGGGGAGGATGTCGTAAGTGACTCACAAAAGAATTGATAAGACTATAAATTTTTGACCAAGAGATACTCTTGAAAAGGATGCTTTTCCCAATAGGTGATAATGGCATCCTTTTCTTTAAAACCCAATGTCTCATAGAAGCCTTTGACATATGTAGTGCAGATTACTTCTACCTGCCTTATTTCTGTTGTTGATATTTCATCAAGGGTATGCTGAACTAATAGTTTTCCAAAACCTTGACCTATTAAATTGGGGCTTAAGTAAACTGATTTGATTTCCGGAACATCATACTGAATGAAACCGGCCACGGTATCTTTATCAAGTAAAACCCAACTTTTGGAGTCTCTAATGATCTTTTTGATGGCGTCAGGCATAAATGCCCTCTTCCAAATGGCTAACTCTTCTTCAGAATAATGATCAGCATGATAGGATTCGATACTATCCATGATCATATCGCTTATTTCTAGGTGCTCTTGGGCTTTGGCTTTTCGTATTTCTGCCATCTGAATTTACTTAGCGCTGTTGGTTAGCTCTTTTTATCTCTTCAAGGATTTCTACTTGTCTTTCCATTAAATGGGAGATCTTGTCTAAAAGTTCAATATTCTTGGGTGTCGTTTCTACCTTGTTTTGAGGGTCTTCTGCTTTCTTACGAATCGAATTCATGACCTTAACCACTAAAAATACCGTGAGCCCGATGATGAGAAAGTCTACCCCAGCTTCGAGCATTTTACCATAACCAATGGCAATCTCTTCGCTTAAGATAACATCATTTTCAATCACCGCTTGTTTGAGCAAAATGCGTTTGTCGGCTAAATGTATGCCACCTGTCAAATAGGATATGGGAGGGAAGAAGATGTTCTTGACCAATACATCAACGACATTGTTAAAAGCTGCACCTATGATCACACCAATAGCGATATCGATCATATTGCCTTTGATGGCAAACTCTTTAAATTCTTCAATCAGTTTCATTTGGTTTGAGTTTGGAGTCCAATAAGATAGGAAAATTGATAATGGACTTAGGTGACTGATGAAAAACGCAATCGGTTGTTTGAAGACTTATTCAGTGCCTTGAGAAATGAGTCTCGTAATGCGATCATAAACCGCTTCTCCCATTAACCACTGGTTTCCACCACTGGTATTCATCAGTTGAACGATGACCGCGTCTATGTCCAGATGATAACGTGCAATGCTTTGATAGCCCGGCAATAAGCCTGTATGATCATAGGGGTAAAGTGATTCATAGATCTTTTGTTCTTCTTCTGAAAAGAAATCACCTTCCACTAAGGCCCTTTGGAATATGGCCACCTCTCTGGCCGTAGATACCATCGACCCCCCAGGGCTAATAAAGTTTTGGCCTTTAACGGAAGGTTTCCAACCCAAAAAATAGCCCTCTGATACATTATCCCAACCAGCATCATCCATCAAGAAATAAGTGTTTTTAAGATTTAAAGGATTAAGAATTTGCTCTTGGATGTATTGATGGTGCGAATAGCCAAGCACTCGGTCCATGATGGCGCCAAGAAAAAGGTAATTGGTATTAGAGTAGGCATAGCTAGCGTTCGGTTGGAAATCTGCATCTCTATTTACTGAGAGTGCATAATATTCATCTAAATTCTGAGGAGGCTCAGGCCATTTCCATTCGGCATCATCTGTGAAATTGGGTATGCCGCTGCGATGCTGCACGAGCATGCGCAAGGTGATCTCATTTGCATTTTCAACATCTTTGGCCAATTCCGGAAGCAGGGAAGAAAGCTTATCATCTTCGTTTAATTTTCCTTCTCCAATCAGCTTCGTGACAGCTGCGGCAATGTAGAGCTTACTAATGCTGGCGATCTTGGTGAGTGTTTCTGGGGTCATACTCACACTATCAGTTCTATTGCTTAAGCCCGCTGCATAGGCTTTGGGTGTCTTACCCGCTTGATCGATATAAACCACAATACCTACAAAACCCTCATTTAATGCGCTATTTACCTCTTCTTCTACAGAATCAGCTGCCGGCATAATTTTCAACAAGAGGTATTGCCAAGGGGCAAACGCATAAATGCAAGTGATGGTGACCAGTGCAGCTGCCAGTCGAAGGAGTTTTTTGGCCCTAGAATTCATCGATCAGAATACAGATTTTGAGTTCAAGTTAAAGGTAAGACAAATTAAAGAGTCTTCTATTGGATCAAAGCAAGGCTTATTGAAGTTGTTGATTAAGGTATGCATGAAGTTCCATGAAATCGCCCTCTGGCATTTGTTTTTTGTACACCTGCAAATGACTTCCATCTCTGAATAAAATATAGAGCTGATCTGAGTGTAGGTTGGCGGAGAGCATATCATCAATTGGAACGGATTTGAATTGATAATTAAAGGCATTGTAGCACTTGAGCTCTCCAGATGCTATTTCGATTCGCTTCTGTCTAAAACCATTGGCAACTACAATGAAAATAAACCCTGGAGTGATTAATGAAAAGGATATGATAAAACTTGAACCTGAGAAAACCCTAATTAGACCAAAGACTGCCATAAAAAGGGCGTAGTAAAAGAAGAAGGTATGTCGTTTATAGTAAAATGTGTGTTTCATACTTAT
>CBFHYE010000162.1:0-39308 GCA_965659985.1 Roseivirga sp.
ATGAAGCCGCGGTTGCAGCTCAACTCGAGCGCATTAGGGCTGAGGTAATGGATTTGAAAGATCACCCAGCTCTCATCATTTGGGGGATTGGCAATGAGCTCAATCACCATTCAGAAAACCCTAAAGTTTGGGATGCTGTCAATGAGATCTCTGAGATGATCCACGAGATCGATCCAAACCACCTAACAACTACTTCACTCGCTGGAATGAACAAAGAATATGTTGACCTTGTGGTAGAACGCGCGCCCGATTTGGATATCCTCAGTGTGCAGATGTATGCAGAGATCGAGATCTTACCCCAACGCATCGAAGAGTCTGGCTATGATGGCCCATTGATGGTGACCGAATGGGGGGCTACTGGCTATTGGGAGGTGCCATCGACTGAATGGGGAGCGCCTTTGGAGAACAACAGTTCGGTAAAGGCAGATTTTTACCGCAGCCGTTTCCGCAAGTCTATTGAATCTCAAAAAGGACAAGTGATCGGTTCTTATGTCTTTCTATGGGGGCAAAAGCAAGAGCGTACGCCTACATGGTTTGGTATGTTCATGCCTGACGGCAGTGAGACAGAGTCTATTGATGCCATGCACTATATCTGGAATAATGCTTGGCCAGAGAATCGTACGCCACGATTGAATGATTTTATGTTGGAAGGCAAAAAAGCGCCAGACAATATCAAGCTTAAAGCGGGGCAAACCTATGAGGCCATGGCCGATGTAACCGACCCGGAAGGCGATGCATTGACCTATGTTTGGGAGATCATGAGAGAAAGTAATACGAATGCCACGGGTGGTGATGCGGAAGAGGTGCCTGAGGCGATCGAAGGCTTGATCACAACAGAGCCAGGGGCAGAGGTTTCTTTTAAAGCACCAGCTGCTGGAGCTTACCGTTTATTCATTTCTGTTAAGGATGGTAATGGACATACTGCACATGCCAATATTCCATTCTTCGTAGAAGATTAAATTGAAAACTTGATCTGAATAAGGAAGAACTCTTTGATATAAGTGTTACCTGAAATTCTTCTATTTCTTGAGTAGTAAAATTATTGCTAATTTGACGGACTGATCTTAAAAATACCATGGGCATATGATTCAAATTATCTCTTTTGTCGGCTTTACACTTTTAGTAGCTTTTATTGCATGGTATGCAACAAGAAAAACAGATGAAAATACAGCTGATGGGTTTTATCTAGGTGGAAGAAGCCTTGGCGCCATTACAATCGCTGGTTCTTTGCTCTTAACAAATTTATCGGCAGAGCAAATTGTAGGACTTAATGGCCAATCTTTCAGTGAAGGTATACTGGTCATGGCTTGGGAAACCCTCGCTGCAATTGCAATAATTGTGACGGCCGTTTTCCTTTTGCCCAAGTACATGAAAAGTGGTATTACGACCATACCAGAGTTCATCGAGAACAGGTTCGACAAGCAGACGAAAGTTATACTGTCTATTCTTTTCTTGTTTGCCTATGGCGTTGTGTTATTACCGACAATCTTGTATTCCGGTTCTTTGGCCTTTAGTACGATGTTTGATTTGCCCGAAATGCTCGGTATTTCGGAATGGTTGGTCATCTGGATTTGTGTGATTTCCATTGGCTTCATTGGTATTATCTATGCGATTTATGGTGGATTAAAGGCTGTTGCCGTATCTGATTTAATTAATGCGATTGGTTTATTGATTGGAGGATTGATGATTCCAGTTTTTGGATTGCTATTGATCGGAGATGGTAATCTTTCTGCCGGCTTATCTGAACTATGGACGTCCAACCCTGAAAAGTTTGATGCCATTGGTAGTATCGATTCTACCATACCATTTTCAACAATATTCACAGGAATGATGATCTCCCAAATATATTATTGGGGTACTAATCAATCTATTTTGCAAAGGGTATTTGCTGCCAAAAGTTTAAAAGAAGGCCAGAAAGGAATGTTTCTAGCTGCCCTTGTTAAGTTTTTAATTCCAGTGATCGTTGTGCTTCCTGGTATTTTGGCTTGGCATCTATTCCAGGGTAATTTGGATAATCCTGATCAAGCATACCCACAATTGGTGAAGGAAGTATTGCCCGTGGCCTTTATTGGTTTTTTTGCAGCAGTACTCTTTGGTGCGGTATTGAGTTCATTTAACAGTCTTCTGAATAGTAGTGCCACTTTATTTGGATTCGATCTCTACAAATTCTTCTTCAAGACAGATGCTACAGAAATGCAGACCGTGAAAGCGGGGAAGCGTTTTGGGCTTTTGCTTGGTATTATTTCAATGTCCATTGCACCCTTTATCTACTTTGCAAAAGGTGGCTTGTTTAATTACATCCAGAGTTCATTGGGTAGTTTGAGTGTTCCGATTTTTGCAGTGGTTTTTGTAGGCATAATTTTCAAGAAAGTGCCTGCGGCAGGAGCAAAATTTGCATTGATATCAAGTGTGGTTTTATACTTGATCAGCCTAGTCATTTTAGAACCTCGTTTCCGTGAACAATCCTTGCCAGACGCTTTAGCAAATGGTGCTTTGACTGAGGCGGAGTTTATGATCAGCTCTGCCAATTCAGCGGGTCTGTTGAATCCAGTAGGAGACCTTAAAAAAGATGCCGCGTCTACAGCTATTGAGGATGGAGTCATGACAAACGCAGAGATAGCGCAAGTCGAAGATTACGCCAATGAATTCAGGTTATCTGCTATTAAAAAAGGGAACATTATAAAAGCGAAATCTTATCCACACTTTTTACATGTAATGGGGATTTTGTTTTTATACAATGTGTTGGTCATGCTTGTATTTAGTAAAATTCAACCGAATACGATTGAATACAAACCTAAGGTCACAAATGTGATTGATACAGAACCTTGGAAGTACGCGGCCATTTGTGGTATAATCATCACCTTATTGGTATTAAGTACATACCTCATATTTTAAGGCACATCGAGCAAGAAATTCTTGTGGTCATTGTGTAGAAAGGTCTGCCTTAAGGCGAGACCTTTCTGCTTGTTAAGAATGACGGAGTAAAAAGCTACTCGTTATTCAAAAAGTCCCTGTAGGTACTTCCCCAAGTGTTATTGTTAAGATCATTGGGTTGATCGTCTTCATTGAGTAAAGCACTTTGATCTTGCGCATCCCTTTTCCAGAGCCATGCCATTGTACTCACCTGATTGGTATTAGCCACCTCAAGAAATGAGCTAGGATCCATAAGCTCTCCCACATTACGAACACCAATTTCACCCATCAAGAAAGGAAATTCTCGGCTTTGAAGGGCGGCAAAACGCTGTGCAATATCACTGGTGGTCTGATCATTTAACCACTTTTCATAGGCATGCAAATCGAAGATGATATTGTCATAACGAGACATAAGGGTTGCACCTTCAGCCAATAGGGCATCTTCAGATTGTCCTTGCTCATTGCCCGGAACCACAATGATATTGTCAAAGCCACTAACGGACCGTAGGTTTTCCACCATGGCGGTCATGTCATTGAGCCAAAGGTTGTGACTATAGCCGTTTTCATTGTTCCAGTGATATGGTTCGTTCCAGACCTCTAGCCATACATCGTCTTGGCCTGCAAAATGTCTTGCGATATTCGCCATTTTGGTTTCATAAATAGGGTAGAAGTCTTGATCAGCTGGGTTTAATCCGGTAAATAATAGTTGTTCACCATTTTCATTAACCCAACCAAAAGGGCATAGAATGGTCACTATGCCTGCAGCTCGGTTACGCAATACGATCTGCTCAAGTGGATGAAGCCAGGTTCCATCGGTTCCTTGAATGGCCTCTCCATCTATGGGTTGTTCCCTTAGGTTTCCCATAAATTCCCTGACGATCTTAACTTTCCAGCTTTGCATCAAGCTGAGTTCTTCTAAACCGAAACTGTGTAGTGCATTGACTCCATTTAGAGTGATAGGGGCACTATCAAGCATTATTTGACCATCCTCAATTATGTAGCCCGTATTTGCAATAGGTGCTGTCTCGTCCGATTGACAGGCTCCGAATAGCAGAAATACACAAAGAAAAAAGAGTGTTTTTTTCGTCATCGATAAGAATACAATTGAGCTATCATTCACCCTAGTCAGCAGACAATAAGAGAAGTTAATGCTTAGGCCATTTGTTGAGTGAAATCTATGATCATGTTTAGGTAAGGGTCGTCTGGTTCCCCAAGGATCCAATTGAAGAGTTTGCCAATCAAAATGAAGGCCACCACCATCAGGATGACCATAATACAGCCAGCTACTTTATTTCCTCTTCTGGCACTTTTTACGCCTTTCAAGAATTTTTGAATTTCTGGATCATTGAAATCACCTTGATAAGTAAATTCAACCTCTACCTTATCTTTCTGATGATACCTTTCCAGCACCTTTATAATGCCGGTCTTACCAGTTTGAAAGCCTAAAGTAGGTTGTACTCCATCCGGATCTTCAATTGTATAAACATAGCCTATTTGAATCCAACCGGGTGAGATGTTCAGTTCACTACCGTTTTTCTTTTTATAAAGCCCTTTTGACTCATCAATGATCTCGTCTATCTCGTATTCCGCACAAGGGACATCATTGGCTTTCAAGAATTTTGTGAACTCTTCACCCTCATGATATTCATACTTGAATTGACCCTGAACCAAAAAGTGATAACTCTTTTCTGGAAAATGGAGAATAAGTAGGTTGAGGTCTTTAAAGTGGATTTTATTCAATACATAGCTATTCTGACTAAAGACCAGATGATCACCATTTTTTCTGTGAAAACGCTATAGAGTTTTTCTTTCATGAATGTTGAAAGTAATCAATAGAATGAAAAAATGCAGCCCATTAAGGACTGCATCCGGTCAATTACTCAAACGACTTTCACTGCTCAAATATTTTGAATTAATGAAATAGGAGGCCTAAGTTTTGCGCATCAATCGCAGTCTGCCACTACAGACAAGCTCATAACTCACATCTCGAACCTCGAAACTTCTTTAGTCGTCTCTCAATGTGGTCGCTGGATTCGAGCTGGTGGCACGGATGGCTTGCCATCCTATCGTTAATGCAGCAACAGCAAAAAGTCCAATAGCGGTAAATAGGAATACATCTACCCCGAAGCTTATTCGATAAGCGAACATATCCAACCAAACGCCATTCCCAAAATAAGCGATGGCAAAGCCTAAGATCAATGCAATAGTTAGCATGATTACGAAGCTCTTAGATAACATCAAAACAAGAGATTTGATATTGGCGCCCAATACTTTTCTGATGCTTACTTCCTTCATTCTTGATTGAATGGCAAAAGCTGAGATACCCAATAATCCCATAGCTGCAATGCTGATGCTCAGAATGGCGATCAATCCAACAATATAAAGGATGTCATAGAAGAAGGCGTTGAACTCGTCTTGCTGACCTTGGAAAGTCTTTGCCATCAGTTCGTGGTTTGGATCAAAGGCATCCCAAGTTTGGTCTATGGCCACCATTTCTTCTGTTAGGTCATATCCCGATACCTTTAATTGTGCGTAGTTGAACATTTCAGGTTCATACTTTAAAAGTAGTGGCTCTATGCCAACCAGAATAAATTGGAAATTAAAGTCTTTGATAATCCCGATGACGGTTGAAGGTGCTTCTCCTTCTTCCATGTAAAGTTGCTGACCTATGGCTGAAGGTGCATCTTCAAATCCAAACATTCCAAGGGCCTTTTCATTTAATAGGACAGACTTGCGGTTGAGGGATTCGGCATTCTTTTTGAAATTTTCACCTGAAACCAATTCCAATTCGAGCAGGTCTAGGTAATTTTCATCGACAGAAAAATAATTAATTGAGAGGTCCTCATCTTGGGTTTCCTTCCAGATGGAAGTACTGTTACTAATCCCTGTATTTGGAATTATACTCGCAGCTGCTGTTTGCTCCACGAACGGGAGTTTCTCCAATTCTGTTCTCAGCATGCTATAATCTTGGCCTTGTAGGTCTATATTAATGATGTTCTCTTTGGTATAGCCGTAGTCTTTGTCAACAATGAATTTGATCTGCTTATAGACCAGAATCGAAGAAACGATCAGCACTATAGAGATCATGAATTGCACCACGATCAGGGTTTTCCTTAAAGCCCAGCCTGATAATCTCTTTTTGTTGATCGCGCCTTTCATGGCGTTGATCGCGTTGAAAGAGGACAGGTAAAGACTCGGAAATAAACCCGTGACTAAGCCCAGAAGTATGGCAAAACCCAAGAACTGAAGATAGGCAAGGCCATCTAGTTTTAACTCCCAATTGAGCAAGGTGCTGATCTGCAAGCCCTCAAAAGCTGGAACCAGCAGTCTGAGAAAAATGATTGATAGGATAAGAGAGAAGAAACTTAAAATGACTGACTCAATGATGAACTGCAGAGTGAGCTGACTTCTACGGGCTCCCATGACTTTTCTAACGCCCACTTCTTTGGTACGAGTGAGTGCTCTGGCGGCTGATAGGTTGGTATAATTGAAGGCTGCACATATAATGATCAACCCAGCAAGAATCCCTAAGCCTAAAACAAAGAACATGGGCATACCATCACCGATCGGGTTGCCATAAAGTGGCCCAGGAGTGATGTTAGTCATTGCTTGCAAGTCAAATTCAGGTATCCATTCTTCGGTATAGAATTCTGCAACGATATCGTCTAGAGCTGCTTCAACTTCTTCTATAGGATAGCTATCTTGTAACTCAAAATAGGTCCAGGTCTGGCTTCCATTTGTCCAGTCCCCTTTGCCTGTCAAGCCCTTTCCCATATCGCCTAAGGCTTCAATACTGCTGATCGAAGCCATGGCCTCAAATTTGATATGTGTTTTGCCAGGAAGTTCTTCAAAAACACCAGTAACTGTATAGGTTCCTCTGTTGCCTACCTTCATTGTCTTCCCAATAGGATCTTCATCTTTGAAGAATTTTTGAGCGATATCGGCTTTCAGTACAATTGAATAGGGTGTTGAAAGCGCATTTGAAGGGTTACCAAGCTTTAATGGATAATTGAAAAGTTGAAATAATGAAGGGCTCGCAAAATAGCCACTCAGATTAATGGCTTTTCCATTGTTGAGCACTTCACCATTGAAACGATGAAAATTAGTGATGTGCTGAATACCAGCAGCTCTTTTTTCAAGTTCACCTGATAACGCTTGTGGTACCGTGGCCATATCGAAACTGTTCCCTTTGGCACTGTGGGTGACCCTGTAAATATGATCTGCATTGCTGTGGAATTTATCATATCCCATTTGGTCATTGATCATTAAAATGATGATCAAGCATACAGCCATTGATACAGAAAGACCTAAAACGTTGATCGCTGTGAAGGCCTTGTTTCGAACGAGGTTTCGAAAACCTACTTTAAAGTAATTTGTGAAAATTGACATGTTGTTGAATTTTGATTGTTTTGACCGTTGTAATGTGTGTCTATTCATAAATCGAAATACATCGATCCAATATTTTCTTTTGGCTTTTTTAAGACCATGCTTTTGATAATTATCGATATAGCGCTCATAAAGGTCACCACCGATCGTCTCGACCAAGCGATCGTTGCAGTACCATTCGAAAAAGCGTTCGGCACGCCTTGGTGGGTCTATATCGTGAAGTTCATCTTGCACTAAGCGAATTTCATAACGAAATCTGGAATCATATCCCAAACACGCATACGGGCATCTCTTGCTTCTTTTAGCGCTGTTTTTCCTTCAGCAGTGATCAGAAATATGCGCTTTCTACGACCTCTGCGATTGCCTTCGGCATCACCGATCTTAGATTCTACAAACCCTTTTTCTTCCAAGCGATACATGGCGGTGTGCACACTGCTCATGGTTACTGACCTGCCGAGTTCTTCTTCAATACCTTTGGTGACCGAAAGTCCGTAGGCTTCTCCATGCTGAGCAGCAACAAACAATAGTACGATCTCTTCAAATTCTCCGATCTTATGATTCATATTTTACCTATTTGTAAAACAAAAGAAAAAAAGAAAGTACAAACCTCCAAAGAATCAGCTTTTTATTTTACCCATTTGTAAAATAATTAAATTCAAAGAAAAGAGTGTGTGCTAAAACTAGTATAGGGTAGAACTTAGAAATAGTTCCACTTCTCTAATAACCAATACCCAACTTATTTCTCGTCAGCTATGAAATGAATTTATTCAAGTCAGCGTGGCAAAACGAGTTATATCCTCTACTGCATCACTTTCTTTGCAATATCAGGACATTCAACACGCCAAAGTTGCTGGAGTTTTTCCTACGGTATTTCTATTCCTTGAAGAGGAATTATTGGTATTCTGATCATATCCATAAATCGCTAATGGAATTATGATTTGTAAAACGCCAGTATAAAAGTGCTTGGATAAGAGTCTTAGCGAAATAGTATCGATGACAAAGTGTTGGTAGAGTTTAGTAGCCAGCAGCTTGTCCATCTTTTCGTGATTCCGAAGCGCCAGTATACACCATACGCGCGAGGTCTACCATAATGGCCTGATAACCACCGTAAATCCCAACACCAGTACCAATGCGGTGGCCTTTCTTGCGGAGCTCACGAACGGTTTTATAATCGAAGCCACTTTCAAGGTTGAGCGTTCCACCGTTAGTCATTTTGGAACCCGTTGGCTGTGAGCTGCCTACGTGACGCATTCTCGGTGCATCTCCTGCTTCTTGTAAGTTCATGCCAAAGTCGATGAGGTTCACAACGATCTGTGCATGACCTTGCGGCTGCACAGCACCACCCATCAAACCAAAGCTCACCCAGGGTTTGCCGTCCTTCGTGATAAAGGCTGGGATGATGGTGTGGAATGGTCTTTTGCCTGGCTCCAGGGCATTGGCATGCGACCTGTCTTGTACATTGAACATCTGACCACGGTTTTGTAAAACAAAGCCCAAACCATCAGGAACCATGCCTGAAGCAAACTCATAGTAAATACTTTGGATCAGTGAGACCATATTGCCATCCTTATCGGCTACGGTCAAGTAGGTTGTGTTCCCTGTCTCGATCTCAAGGTCTCCGGCAGGGTAGGTGCGAGCGGCTTCATTGGGATTTATCAATTTTCTTCGCTCAGCAGCATATGCTTTGGAGATCAATTCATCAACAGGGAGCTTACTAAAGTCTGGGTCTGCATAGAATTTAGCTCTGTCCTCATAAGCCAGTTTTTTGGCTTCAGTTAACACATGCAGGTATTCAGGACTACCAAAGCCCATGCCTTTAACATTATAGCCTTCAAGGATATTGAGCATTTGTAAGGCTGCTGTACCTTGTCCGTTTGGGGGGAGTTCCCAAACATCGTAACCTCTGTAATTCGTGCTAATCGGCTCGACCCATTCACCAGAGTGTGAAGCGAGGTCTTCATAGGAGAGGAAGCCCCCGTTCTCCTTCATATATAAGTCGATTGTGTGTGCAATGTCTCCTATGTAAAATGCATCTCTACCTTCGGTGGCTATTTTTTCGTAAGTGCTGGCCAAGTCGGCATTGACAAATACTTCTCCTTTTCGAGGAGGTCTTCCGTTTGGAAGATAGGTCTCAGCAAAGCCGGGAAAATCCACTTTGTTCTGATAATTGGTTGCCATTTCATAGGCAATCACTTCAGTAACTGGGAAACCTTCTTTTCCATATTGAATGGCTGGAGCAAGAATATCCGTCATTGGGAGTTTGCCAAATTTCTCGTGCATCATAAACCAACCATCTACGGTGCCAGGCGTAGAAACCGCAAGTGGACCAAAAAGAGGAATTCCATCCATACCTCTGTCCATGAAATAATCGATGTCTAACGATTTTGGAGATCTTCCACTACCATTGAAACCATAGAGCTTTTCTGTTTTAGCATCCCAAACAATGGCGAAGATGTCTCCGCCAATCCCACAACTGGCAGGCTCAACCAGTCCAAGGACTGCATTCGCTGCAATGGCGGCATCCATGGCTGAGCCACCCTGCTGTAAGATCCTAAGTGCTGCCTGAGTAGCTAGTGGTTGGCTTGTAGCGGCCATACCGTTTTTAGCCAGTACTTCTGAGCGCGTGGTAAATTCTTGTCCAGTAAGTCGGTCTTGAGCATTAACTGTGGCAGTGATCGTTATGAGGATCAAAAGAGAAAGCAACTTTTTCATGGCAGTGTTTTTTAATGGATCCAAAGCTAGGGATGAAGGAGGGATGGTGGAATGTGTTTTGTATCAGCGGTAGGATAACTGATTCTAAAAAAGGATTGTCATATGACTAGACTAGCCACTGTGGCTTTTGTTCAACGATGAGGGATTGAATGGGGCAGTCATCATCGTGCGCCCCTTTGAGATATCCTGAAGCCATCAAAAATTCTTTGGTGGTTTCCTTTCCCATGAACTTAAAGGTCTTTTTAAATAGTTTGATCCAATCTTCAACCGGTAGAGGAGAATGCTCATTGAGCCAAGCTTTAAAACTGCCATGGGATTTCTGCAATTCAACAATCACTTTCGCATTAAAAATGGCAGCATTGATCTTTGCACGCATGCGGATGATACCAGGGTTCTGAAGTAGCTGCTCAACCTTGGCATCATCAAATTGGGCTACTCTAGAGATATCAAAGTCTGCATAAGCTTCTTTTATAGTTCCTTTTTTCTTAAGTACAATATCCCAAGAAAGCCCAGCCTGATTCATTTCCAAAAGCATCTTTCCGAATAGTTCATCATCGGTTTGACAGGGAAAACCGTAAGCCGTATCGTGATAGTTTTGATGTAATTCTGATAGCTTCTTGGATTGAATGGCTTTGCAATAACTCATTTTAGTAGAACCAGGTAATGGTTGAAATATACCAAGCCGTCAGTAATACAGGCCAGAATAAAAGCTTCATTCTGAGATTGTCATGCTTAAAAAATCTAGATTCAGAGCCTCGAAGGAAAGAAGCTGTCAGAATGGTTTGGAACACGATTACGCCATAGATACAGAAATAATACAGCTCGATATAGGTAAGTTCAGGTGTTTGGATTCTGCCCCTTTCATTCACTTGAGAAATGATCAGGATGAAAAGAAACCCAGCAGCACTTTGTACTACATTCATCACGTTCATACCAGATCTTTTTTCTTCATCTCTTGAAGAAATGTAAAGCACCAAGAACATGATCAAAGCAACCACTAAAATGGGGATGATATTGGCGATGATCGGGCTCACAAAGAGTCGTTTGATCACAATGGTATAAACGAGATTGGGTTGTGGTCTTATCGGTAAGCCAGTGCCAAAATTGGTGCGAGACCCGAACGTTTCAAAGGTAAAAAATGTAGATATGGTCTTGAAAGCCGGAGTGTTTACCGCGGCCCTCAAACCAGGTTTGGCAGAAGGGTTCAGTACATCATAGCTTTCCAAATCGGGTACAAATAGAATGTTTTTGCTTGCATCTGGATAACTGAAAGAAATACTCAAGTCGTTCTCTTCAAAAGGAAATTGTTTATAGGAAAAGTCTTCTTCAACTGTGACTCTGAAATTATATTCCACCAATACGTATTCGCCTTTATCAATTTCATAGGTCTTTTCTAGGATCACGGGTCTAATATCTACAGCCGAACCGTTGTTGACATATAGATCAATGGGTGCTGTTTTCAATAATGATTTCGGGTATTTAAGCCAAAGCTTGCCACTAAGACTGCCTTCAAAAGAGGTTTTGATCTCGAAGGATTCTACATACAAACCCAAAGGAACTCTAGTATACGTACTTCGTGAAATACTCAATTGTTCTTCATCGAAAGTCTCCACATACTTATTGATGATGGATTGATTGACTATGCGTTCCTTATCACTTTCTAGAAGTGAAAAGTCTGTATTGAGGTTTAAGTAACAGATCAGAACAATATTACCAACCATAATGATCGAATAGCCGGTTGATGCCACCCACAACTTAGGTTTGTTTACTTTTTTAAGATTTAAGAGAAGCAATAGTCCAAAGAGGAGAACCATGCCCAAAACAAAGCCGATTTGGATGGTTTTTTTTCTTAAAAAATCCGAATTACCTAATAAGTCTGATTCTGCTAAGACCAGAATATATTTCCAACCCGTCAAGTCAGAGGTATTAAAGAAAAAGAATGATTCATTGTAGGTATATGTACTGGTGTATTTGGCATAACCAGACGCTTTAGATTGATAGGCATTTGCCGCTTCATTACTTCTGTTTCCAGCGGTTTCGTAGAGGTTCTCTAAGAGGTTTTCAGTATTTGGGTGAGAGATTATGGTTCCTTCTTGATCAGCGATAAAACCATAACCAGATTCTCCCAGCGTTAGGCTCTGAACTAGGGCAGTGACTGTGGTTAAGGCAATTGAAAAATCTAAAACCCCAACATTTTCCTTTTTGACCTTAATCGGCAGGGTATAGTCTATGACCATCTCGTTGGCCGCTTCTGCGAAATATGGTTTAGACCATCTTGCGCTGTCTGAAAGAATGCCTTCAGTATACCATTTAGATGAAGCTAATGAGGTATCTGCGTAATCATATACTTCTTCAACAAAAATGACACTGTCTCTTGCATTATCGTAAAAAGGTGCAAATCGCTCTTTTCCTAAGAAAAAACCTGGTTCGAAGGCAGCCGTGATTCCATAAATGAAGTTGTAGCTTTCTTTGATCGATTTTAAGTTATTGATCAGATCTTCTTCTGTATTAAAAGCTATGATCTCTCTTTTGGTTCTCTCCGCTCTTTGTATGAACTCTTTAACCAAACTATCGATTTT
Organism: Roseivirga sp.; assembly: GCA_965659985.1. Taxonomy (GTDB): domain Bacteria; phylum Bacteroidota; class Bacteroidia; order Cytophagales; family Cyclobacteriaceae; genus Roseivirga. The sequence continues at coordinate 12,591 of CBFHYE010000162.1, forward strand.
CACTGTCAATTTATCAACAGCTTCTGTGCCTATGGCTACACTGGTTTCGTTCCTCTCTTTTTCGAAATTTTTATACTCTATAAAAAAATAGACAGTCGAAAAGAGTGCTAAGCACAGAAGGACAATGAACGTACGTTTGAATTGCATTCGTAAAAAACCTAAGATTAAATATAAACAAAAAGGTCTCTTCTCGAAGCTGCGAGAGAGACCTTTTTTATGTCTTAGGTTGTATAGCTTAGGCCATTGCTCCTTCTAGCTTGTTTGTCAATACATTTTTCGGAACAGCACCTACCACTTGATCAACTACTTCACCATTTTTGAAGACCAAAAGAGCAGGGATAGAACGAATACCATACTTTACAGAAAGATCCTGATTGGCATCTACATCCACCTTACCCACAACTGCTTTGCCATCATACTCTCCAGCAATTTCTTCTACAACTGGTCCAACCATTCTACAAGGTCCACACCAAGCTGCCCAAAAATCTACTAAAACTGGTTTGTCAGATTTTAATACAACTTCTTCAAAGTTACTGTCATTAATTTCTATCGCATTCGCCATTATCTTGTCAATTATTGATTTCGTTAGTTTTCTTTTTGATAGACAACAAAACTACTTAAAAAGTTCACAATTATTTTTGCCACTCTTCAAATCTCTAGGCTGTCATGAGTTGTGCATGATCGGTGAGTGCTTGTAGCTCTTTGATCAATTCATTATTGGGCTCTACCTTCACTTGTCTCGACATCAGTTCAACGCTCAGGTTTTCCCCTTTGTCAAATAATTGAATTTTTAGGTTGGTATTGCCTTTATGGAGTTCTGTTAGCGCTTCAAGTTTCTCGATCATTTCTTGGTCAACGAGCTTGGCATTGATCTTTACGAGGATGCCTTTGCCAAGTTTCTCTCTCAATTCACCTAATAGTGAGATGCTGGCGACTTGAAGTTCCCAATCCTCTGGACTTGGAGTGATCTGAGGGTTTTCATTGATCTCTTTTTTCTTCCTCCAATTGAGCTCAACCTTACCTTTAATGTATAAGAATTCACCTGGCCTTAGGTATGGCGCAAAATTCATACACTTTTCACCCAGCAAGAACAATTCTGTTCCTCCGTTGTAATCTTCAATACTCAATACTGCGAAAGGTTTACCATTTTTGGTTTGTCCATTTCGCACGCCATTGACTATACCACCTATAGCAATCTCTTGGTTTGGGTGTCGATTGATCTCAGAAATGGGCTTACAAAAACTTTCGATCTCAATGTTGAATTGGTCTAGAGGATGACCAGAGATGTAGAAACCAACGATCTCCTTCTCCAATTTGAGTTTCTCCATTTGTGAGAATGGCTCCATTTCAGCCACTTTTGGCAGGGGAGTGGCCACCGCGCTATCACCACCAAATAAGCTGACTTGAGCAGCATCTTTTTCAGCCTGCTTGGAGTTGGCATACCTGATCACTTTTTCGATCAAGCTTTGCTCTCCTTCTGGAGCGTAGAGATATTGTTTTCTATGATATGAATCAAAACAGTCGAAGCCACCAGCCTGTGCCAGTGATTCAAAGTTCTTTTTATTGACGGCCCTCAGGTTGACACGCTCTGCAAATTCAAAGACGTTTTGATAAAGGCCATTTTCTTTTCTTTCTGCTATGATCGATTCGATCGCAGCTTCCCCAACACCTTTTATGGCGCCCATACCAAATCGGATCTCACCTTGTTGGTTCACGGTAAACTTATAGTTTGATTCGTTCACATCTGGACCAAGAACGGGAACGCCCATACGCTTACACTCTTCCATAAAGAAGGTCACTTGCTTGATGTCGTTCATGTTGTTGCTCAATACCGAGGCCATGTATTCAGCGGGGTAGTGGGCCTTTAAATAAGCGGTTTGAAAGGCGATATAGGCATAACAGGTGGAATGTGACTTATTAAAGGCATAGGAAGCAAAAGCTTCCCAGTCGCGCCAGATCTTGTTCAGTTTTTCTTCCTCGTGTCCTTTTGCTTTGGCTTGCTCGATAAACTGAGGTTTCATTTTATCAAGCACATCGCGCTTTTTCTTACCCATGGCCTTTCTCAAAACATCGGCTTCACCTTTAGTGAAATCAGCTAATTTTTGCGAAAGCAGCATGACTTGCTCTTGATAAACTGTAATACCGTAAGTCTCCGCCAGATATTCTTCCATTGCTGGCAGATCGTAAGAGATCGGTTCGTCTCCGTGTTTTCTACGAATAAATGACGGAATATATTCAAGTGGCCCGGGACGATACAAGGCGTTCATTGCGATAAGGTCAGCAAATTCAGTCGGCTTAAGTTCTTTCATATACTTCTGCATACCCGCAGATTCATACTGAAAGATCCCTACCGTTTCACCCCGTTGGAATAGCTCATAAGTCTTTTTGTCGTCCAGAGGAAAATCATCTGGAACCAATTCCACATCATGTCTTTCCTTTACGTTTTTGACGGCATCCTTGATGAGTGTCAAGGTCTTTAGACCCAAAAAGTCCATTTTGAGTAGGCCAGCATCTTCCACAACAGAGTTGTCAAACTGTGTACACCACATGTCAGAGTCCTTGGCCAAAGCAACCGGTGCGAAATTCGTGATGTCATCAGGGGTAATGATCACACCACAAGCGTGAATTCCAGTGTTTCTGACCGAACCCTCTAATACTCTTGCCTGATTGACGGTTTTAGCCTCTAGATTATTGCCTTCCGCGACCTTTTTAAGCTCATTGGCCAGTACGATCTGTTCAGAACGAAGCTTCTCCTTTAGTTCTTTATCAGATAGACTGAAAAGCTTTGCCAATTTTATATCAGGAACAAGTTTGGCCACGCGGTCGGCATCGGGTAGAGGTAGCTCCAATACTCTTGCCGTATCTCTGATTGACGACTTGGCTGCCATGGTGCCGTAAGTAATGATCTGGGCAACTTGATTTTTACCGTATTTGTCGATCACATAATCAATGACCTTTTGCCGCCCTTCATCATCAAAGTCTATGTCAATATCGGGTAGTGATACACGATCGGGATTTAAGAAACGCTCAAATAGTAGGTCATACTTGATGGGGTCTACATTCGTGATGGCGATGCAGTAAGCAACTGCGCTTCCTGCAGCAGAGCCCCTTCCTGGCCCCACCGAAACGCCCATTTCAGTTGCCTTATTGGTGAAGTCTTGAACGATGAGGAAATAACCTGGATAACCTGTTCTTTCTATCGTTTCTAATTCGAAATCAAGTCTTTCGCGAATCTCATCTGTGATCTCGCCATATCGTTTTTTGGCTCCTTCATAAGTGAGGTGTCTCAAGTAGGTATTTTCGCCTCTTTTTCCACCATCAGCTTCATCCTCAGGATGTACGAATTCTTTTGGGATGTCATATTTCGGAAGGAGTACGTCTCTTGCCAATTCATATTCTTCAACCTTATTAACGACCTCATTGGTATTACTAATGGCCTCTGGAATATCAGAGAAAAGCTTTTTCATCTCCTCAGGAGACTTCACGTAAAATTCATCATTCGGAAAACCATATCTAAATTCTCTGCCTCTTTTACCGATGTATTTTTTGGGTTTGCTGACCGATTCAGCATCCTTTACACAAAGGAGGACATCATGTGCTGTGGCTTGCTCTTTGCGAGTGTAATAGGTGTTATTCGAGGCTATTGGTTTTACATTATATTGCTTGGCATATTGAAGAAGAATGTCGTTGACATGGTTTTCTTCAGGTATTTGGTGACGGTTCAATTCTACATAGAAATCATCTCCAAAATGCTCCTTCCACCAGACAAATGCCTCTTCAGCTTGCGTTTCTCCTACGTTGAGTATTTTATAAGGAACTTCCCCCCAAAGCCCACCTGTCGTCACCATGAGGTTTGTTTTGTATTTCAGGAGATCATTTTTATCGATCCTAGGGACATAGTAGAAGCCATCTGTATAAGCGATAGAGGAGAGTTTGACTAAATTATGATAGCCTTCACGGTTTTTAGCGAGAATAACAGTCTGGAATCCATTGTCTTGTACCTTTTTATTGCTACGGTCTGCACATATATTGAATTCGCAGCCGACAATGGGTTTTATTCCCGCACCAAGGGCTGCTCTTACAAAATGAAAGGCAGCCATCATATTGCCATGATCTGTAAGTGCAATGGCCGGCATGCCCATCTCTTTGGCAGTACCCACCAAATTATTTACCTCGGAAACGGCTTGTAGGATGGAAAACTGAGAATGGACATGGAGATGAGAGAATTGAACATCTTTTAGGTCTTGAAGACCTTCTTTGACCACCTTGCCAATATCTGCGGAGGCTTTAATGTCATCGGCTTTGGCAAAATTAGCTTCATCAAGATCAGGCGCTTCATAGGTTATATCTGCTAAAGAGATTCCTTCAATTGGTGGGATAACGGACGCTTTAAGCAGGCCAAAGAAACACTTGGCGGTAGCATCAACATCATAAGCGGCATCATGTGCCTCATCAAAAGCTTCACCAAAGAGCTTAATGTGTAATTCAGTAAGTGTAGGCCACTTAAACTGGCCACCTCTACCACCAGGGATGGCGCAGAAATTTGTTGCCTCAAGTTTTGTGTCGAGTTGAGGGAGAGGCTCAAGGGCATTCTCCATCTCAACTCTCAGGTATTCGCAACCCACAATGTTGTAATCGAACTCAATATTGTGTCCAATACCATGTTGGGCTTTAGCAATATCTTCTTGGAAGATCTCTAATGCCTCCTTCAAAGGTATACCTTCTTCTAATGCCCTTTCGGTTGTAATACCATGTATTTGTACCGAATTGTAGGGAATGGTAAAGCCATCTGGTTTGACAATGAGATTCTTTGCTGCCAACAGATTGCCTCGCTCATCATGCAACTGCCAAGCCAACTGAACAAGCCTTGGCCAGTTATCAAAATCGGTCAATGGCGCATTGTAATTTGAAGGTAGACCAGTGGTCTCGGTGTCAAAGATCAGATACATAAATACTTAGTTCGATTGGATTGATTTTCGATTCAAATCAATGAACTAAAGTAATGATTTGCCCCTAAATTGTAAGGACGCGGAGAAGATAAATTATACTGATCAAGGCCAGTGTAGAAAGTGATGTAAATGCCCAAAAGATATTGCGCTGCCTGAGGAGTTCTTTGCTGTGAAGAGTGCCTATTTTCTCAGCATTTTTTTGATGAGAAAAAGAACGTGAATTAGGCTCAGGCTCAGTGTAATCCTGACCACCCATTTTTTCGGATCGCTCATGACTTCCGCTTTGGGAAGCCTGATCTTTTTTGTTTTGGTTGCTCATTTTTGTTTTGGTTAATAAGTACTTAAACCTTGAATTTGACTTGATATGAGTGGAATCATGACGAGCGGGCCTAAAAACTGATAAGTGAATTCTAATAATTCTGACTTTTCTTTTTTTCTTAAAAACGAAAGGCAAAAGCTAAATAAAGGAATCCAATAAAAACGAGAATGGATATGGATAAGCGAATGAGCAATATCTTCCTATTTTTCACTTTCTCACGGTGGATTTCCTTTCTCAATTGAATAAGATATTGAGGATTGGATTCTCGAAATTTGGCGGGAATATGAACAGTTGGGAATGACTTGTTTTTGTCATTGATATCAAAAGCTCCACGGTCTCTTTGAGCTAAAGACCGATTGCTCTTCATTCTGTTAATACTATCTAATATGAAACCTGCTCCATGCATATCAGATTAAACGAGCAAATGCAAGCGAGAGCTCAAGGTTAATGATGATCGGACCAAGGCAGAGATAGAAGTGCCTACTTCAAAAGAAGCCTATCAATCAATGTGATGTTTCTTTTTTCAATATCAGTCAAGCGGTCTGTAGCGTCACCAATGGGGGTGTACCATTCTAAAGCATCAAAGTACTCTTGTACTTTTTCTGAGTCGAAGATCTGCCCATAAGAGGCTAGAATCTCATTCTTGATATCACGGAGCTCTACATTTCTGTAGTCTTCAAGGTCCGTCTCTGAGAGGAGTTTGCGAGAGGCAAAATTATACTCACGTTCTTCAATAAACTCTTCAGGTGCCGTTGGTGTAATAAATTAATGAGATTCGTAGGCTAGTTCAGGCTCAACTACGTCTACATTTCCATTTTCATTGATCTGTTGCAATTGAACCACTTTCAATTCATTGATCAATAAGGGGTCGTATTTCGCAGAAACGCGAACATAATTTTCTGTAAAACCATGCATTTTACCGTCTTCCACATCTGCTTCAAAAAGAACTTCGTGGGTTGAGCCTATTTGGCTATGATAAAAAGCGTGTTTCTTTTTTTCCGAGAGTATACGAAGCATTTTAGATCTTCTGGTTCTTTCCTTTTTTGGAACCACTTCGTCCATTTCAGCGGCTGTAGTATTGGCTCTTTCAGAGAAAGTAAATACATGTAAATAGGAGACAGGTAGCTCATTTAAAAAGTTGTAGGTGTCTAAGAAGTCTTCCTCTGTTTCGCCCGGAAAACCAACGATCACATCAACACCAATACAGGCTTGTGGCATCAGCTGTTTGATCTTCGCTACTCTATCTTCATACAACTCACGTAAATAACGCCTGCGCATTGCGCGAAGGGTTTTGTTATTTCCCGACTGTAAAGGGATATGGAAGTGTGGGACAAATCTTTTTGAGGTACTTACAAATTCAATGATCTCATTGGTGAGTAGGTTGGGTTCACAAGAGGAGATCCTGAAGCGATCTATACCCTCAACCTCATCTAAGGCTTTTACCAGATCTACGAAGCGTTCTTTTCTTTTTCCGTTTTGGATACCGAAGTCACCTATATTGACCCCAGTTAATACGACCTCTTTTTGTTCTGTAGAAGCGATCTCTTTCGCAGAAACAATTATGTTCTCTATACTATCACTTCTGCTTTTTCCACGAGCTAAAGGAATTGTACAGAAGGCGCAATGGTAGTTGCAACCATCTTGAACCTTCAAAAAAGTTCTTGTTCTATCATTAATGGAGTAGGCATTTACAAATGAATTGGCTTCAGTTACTTCAGAGGCGATCACTTGCGTATGCTCTGGTTTCTTGAAATCATCAATGAGCTCCAGTAACCTGAACTTTTCAGCTGCTCCAAGTACAGCATCTACTCCAGGGATTTCCGCGATTTCCTTTGGTTTTAACTGAGCATAACATCCGATAATGGCCACAAAGCCGTTCGGATTGATTTTTTGTGCTTCTCGAACGATCTTACGACATTTTTTATCTGCGTTGTCTGTGACGCTACAGGTGTTGATAAGAAAAATATCTGGTTCTTCAGAGAATTCAACCTTTCGATAACCCTTCTTCTCGAATTGTCTCGAGATTGTTGAGGTCTCGGAGAAATTCAGCTTGCAACCCAATGTGTAAAACGCTACCTTTTTCATCTATCAATTAAGGGGGACAAAGATAATAAATTCAACTCTGCAACTTCAAACTTTCGCCCAATACCCTGTCCTTTTGAAAAAAGCATCCAATTTTGATTCAAAATAACCTTGAAATTAGGCTCAAAACGTAATTTCAATCGAATTCCATAAAATTACCACCCTGAAATAGGATGAAATACGTAATTATCCTACTTTTGACCTGTCTTTTAAACATAATTTCTTAAAAACATGTCGAACCAACGTCAAAGAGCATTAAACATCGTACAACAACGTACGACAGACAGAGTTTTTGCGCCAGCTGATAAGATTTCAGACTTCTACGCAGACGATGTCTTTACAATTGAAAAAATGAGAGCCACTTTGGCTCCAGATACCTTTAAGAAAGTTCATTCTGCCATTCAAAAAGGCAAGAAGATCGATGTTGATACTGCCAGTGAAGTGGCATCAGCTGTGAAAACTTGGGCTATTTCTAAAGGGACTACTCATTATACGCACTGGTTCCAACCATTAACGGGTTCAACTGCCGAAAAACACGATTCTTTTTTCGATGCGCAGAAGGGTATTGAAGTCTTTAAAGGAGGCGCGTTAATTCAGCAAGAGCCTGATGCATCTTCATTCCCTAATGGTGGTATAAGATCTACTTTCGAAGCAAGAGGTTATACAGCATGGGATCCGTCTTCTCCAATTTTCATTTGGGGTAGAACACTATGTATTCCAACTGTATTTGTTTCTTACACAGGTGAGGCACTCGATTATAAAGCACCTCTATTGAAGGCGGTAGAAGCAGTGGACAAAGCAGCGACTAAGGTTTGCCAATTATTTGACAGAAATGTAAATAGAGTGAGTGCATCTCTTGGCTGCGAGCAAGAATACTTTGTTATCGACCGTGCTTTGTATAATGCACGTCCAGACCTTGTCATGGCTGGTAGAACCGTGTTTGGACATCACCCAGCAAGAGGTCAGCAGTTAGATGATCACTACTTCGGATCAATCCCAAGTCGTGTTTATAACTACATGAAGGACTTCGAGATCGAATGTCTAAAACTAGGAATTCCAGTTTCTACGAGACACAACGAGGTAGCTCCTGCGCAGTTTGAAGTAGCTCCACTTTTTGAAGATATTAATGTTGCCACAGACCACAATTCATTAATGATGGATGTGATGAGCCGTGTTGCTGAACGTCACGACCTTGCGGTGCTTTTCCATGAGAAGCCGTTTGCAGGATTGAATGGTAGTGGTAAGCACAACAACTGGTCTTTGATCACCTCTACAGGAGTCAACGTATTCCAGCCAAGTACAAGTTCTAGAGACAACCTTCAGTTCTTGACCTTCTTGGTGAACACGATCAAATCTATCCATGATAACGCAGGTCTATTGAGAGCAAGTATTGCCTCTGCGGGTAATGATCATCGTTTAGGTGCCAATGAAGCGCCTCCTGCGATCATGTCAGTATTCTTAGGTTCTGAACTGACTGCGGTATTAGACGAATTAGAGCACAACGGTAATGTAACTGTAGACAAAGGGGATAATATGTATATGAAGTTGGGTATCGATAAGATCCCTCATATCATCCTTGATAATACAGATAGAAACAGAACTTCTCCATTTGCCTTTACAGGCAATAAATTTGAGTTTAGGGCTGTAGGGTCGGATCAGAACGTTGCAGAGCCAATGACGGTATTGAACCTCATCATGGCGAAGCAGTTGAAAGATTTTCATGCAACTGTATCTGATCGAATTGCCAAGGGAGAGGATAAGAAGCTTGCGATTGTCAATGTATTGCGTGAATACATCAAGGCATCTAAAAATGTAAGATTCGAAGGAGATGGTTATTCTGACGAGTGGGAGAAAGAAGCTGAAAAGCGTGGTTTGCCTAACGTTAAGAATACAGCAAGAGCTTTAGATGCATACGTAACAGACGAGGCTAAAAAGGCTTTTGAAGAATTCAATGTGATGTCTGCTGTCGAGCTTGAGGCGCGTAATGAGATTCAGCACGAAAACTACATCATGAAATTACAGATTGAAGCGAGATTGATCAGTGAGATCGCAATGACACAAGTCATTCCTGCTGCTGTCAAGTATCAGAATAAACTGATCGCAAATGCTCAGGGTCTGAAAGAATTCGGATTGTCAATTGATCACGTTTCAGCTGTTCTGGATAAAATGAATGGTTACATGGGTACTATTCAATCTGCTGTTGCAGGTATGAACAAAGAAAGAGGCAAAGTCAATGATATTGAAGATGGTAGAGAAAGAGCAATTGCTTATTGTGATAACATCAAAGGCAAATACTTTGATACCATTAGAGAAGCTGTTGACAAACTAGAGGTGATTCTAGATGATGAGGATTGGCCACTATTGAAATACAGAGAAATGTTGTTTTTAAGATAGTCCTTAACACAGGGCAAAATAAAACCACCCTTTTCCGAGGGTGGTTTTTTTATGGTTTTTATTCTGGTAAACTTTCGATCTTCTTTAGCAATTCATCAGCCTCTGCCGTTTTTCTATCGCTTGCTGCTCTATCTGAGTGAGAAAGTTTGTAAGCTTCTTCTATCATTTTTTTGTATTGCTCCTGAAGCTTTTCCTTTTCTGATTTCTTTTTGAATAGTCCGAACATATTGAGTTTTTGTAGAGAACAGTGGAGGAAAGAAGATTGTTTAAGCAGCAAGCCTAGTAGGTGAACTAGCGGATTCTCTCATTCTCTTTGAGCTCTCCATTTTCATAGCGCTCTGTTTCTATTACCCGGCCCGATTTAGATAAGATCTCCCACAGCCCTTGCTTCAGACCCTGTACGAGCTGGCCTTCCGTAAGCAGACGACCTCTTTCATCATAGAATTTCCATTTTCCCTCAGGATATCCATTTTCGTAATTACCTTCAGAGAAGACACTTCCGTTAGGCCAATAATTAATGAGTTTTCCGTTGCCATTAATGAGCGAACCATTGTCTAAGATATTGCCATCTTCATCGGTATAAGGCGAAATATTGAGGAGTTTTCCTTCATCCCATGTTTCTTCCTTCATGGCTTGACCGTCTTGATGAAAGTAGCCCCAAAGCCCATCCTTTTGACCATTTTTGTATACCCCAATCGATTCGAGCTGTCCGTTGCTGTAGTAGAAGAACCATTGGCCGGTTTCTTGATCATTCTGAAAACCACCTTCACCGATCAAGTTCCCTTTTTGGTCAAAATACTTCCAGTTCTCCTTTTTTACATTGGCGCCATAAAGGCCAAAATTCGATATCATGCCATTTTCATGGTAGAATTTCCAAATGCCCGTTTTAATACCCAAATCATATATGCCCTCAACGGCTTTGGCTCCGTTAGGGTAGTATTCCGTATACAAACTATCGGCTAGGCCGAGTCGATAACGTGTTATGGAAGCTATTTTATTGTTCTGAAAATAGTCTATTGATGTACCGACTGGATGATCATCTTCATAAGAAATTTCCGAAGCTAAATTGCCATTGAAGTGGTAGGCCTTCCAGTCACCAATTTTTCTACCGTTGTCATAATATTCAACGGCCGATCTATTTCCTGGTATGTAATAGTATTCCCATTTACCATCTCGGTTTCCGGCAGTCATTTGCCCTTCTTCGATGGGTGACTCACTAAAGTCGTATTTAGTCCAATTACCCTCTAGTAGTCCATTTTTATACTGTGTTTCCAAGAGCTTAGAGCCATACTCATCAAATTGTAAATATTTCCCGTTTAACTTACCATTGGCATAAGTGGCAATGATGGCACGATTTCCATTGGCGTGTGATGTTGCCCAAATCCCTACTTTCTTGCCATTCGAGAATTCTCCTTCGTCTAATTGACTACCATCGGGCCGATAAGAAACCCAATCACCATTGAGTTGCCCATTTTCAAAGTTGGCACTGACAGCAATTGTTCTATTTGGGTGGAAAAGCACATAAGGACCATTAAGTGTATCGTTGAGATAAAGCATCCTTGCTCTTTCCACGCGGTCAACAAAAACATACCAAGTGCCTTCTCTTAGCCCATTAATGTATTTTCCACGGTGAAAATAAGTGCTATCTGATGAAAAGCTTACCCAAAGGCCATTGCGCTTGCCTTCTGAAATTACGCCCTCCTCAGTGAGGTCACCAATGGCGTCCGGAAAGACCAATTCAAACTGCAGATTTTGTCCAAACGCGTAGGTTTGGAGAAGTGAGAGTAAAAGTAAAAAGCTAAAAAAGCGTTTGTGTGGCATAAATTCTTTGCTGATCGCTTCTGGCCTTAAAACAAATATTAAGCCAAGTACAATCTCTCAACGCAACTGGTTGAAAATAAGTTTGAGAAATTACCAATCAATCAATGCCGATGCCCAAGTAAAGCCCGATCCGAATGCGGCTAAGCATATAGTCATTCCTTCTTTCAGTAGTCCCTTTTGTTTGGCTTCGCTCAATGCGATCGGAATAGATGCGGCTGTTGTATTGCCGTAATGCATAATATTATTGAAAACCTTATCGTCACTAAGGCGGAAATGCTTCTGCACAAAATTGCTGATCCGAAGGTTCGCCTGATGAGGAACCAAAAGATCAATGTCATCTACCGATCTTCCGTTTTTCTCAAGCGATTCATTGATTACTTCCGCAAACCGACTCACTGCATGCTTAAAAACGGTATTTCCGTTCATGGTCAAGTTGAAGGATTTTCCATCGAGCATTTCTTTTGATAATCGAACCTTTCTGCTAGAACCCGGGTCCTTGACATATAGCTCTTCTGCATAGTCTCCATCCGCATGAAGGTGGGTTGATAAAACTCCTTTAGATTTGTCTGTTGCTCTAACAACGGCTGCACCAGCACCGTCTGCAAAAATGACCGAGCTTGAGCGTCCTTCATCAGATTTATCCAATGCAGATGATTGTATTTCTGCTCCGACAACGAGAATGGTCTTATACATGCCTGATCTGATATATTGATCGGCAACAGAAAGTGCATATATAAAACCAGAGCAAGCGTTTCTGATATCGAGGGCACCTATGCCTTGTAAGCCTAATTCGCGCTGAAGTAGAACACCGGAGCCTGGAAAGAAATAGTCGGGGGTGATGGTAGCGAAAACAATGAATTCGATCTCGCTGATTTCAATACCGGCATCTTTGGCTGCCATTTCAGTTGCCCTTTTGGCCATGTTTGAAACCGTGTCTTTCTCTGGGTCAAACCATCTTCTTTCTTCAATGCCTGTTCTTTCAATGATCCACTCATTCGTGGTGTCCATCATTTTTTCCAAATCCGAGTTGGTAACGACTCTTTCTGGGACATAATGTCCGAGTCCAATGATCTCTGCGTTCTTCATGCAATCGATTTAAATAGTCGTCAAATAAAAGATGATTATCTCATTTTTCCGATAATTTACTCAGCTAAGATGCCTATTTCATGTATTTCGTTTCAACCGAAGGACAATAAACGATTTGAATGGTGTAAATGAGTAAAAGCTTTTGAGCATATTGCCAAGTGAAATTTGGGTAACCCAATAGGTTCACTTTCGTAATGGAGAGAGTGAGATTTGATAGAAGCGTGCAAAGCAAAACCTTAAACTATAGCGTATTCTTTTCTTTACTTGTAAGTCTGCTGTCTTGCGGTACTGCAAAAGAAGAGATGACTGCTGATCAAGTGGTTCGCAAAGCCATCGCTACGCATGGTGGGGAGTACTATGACAACATGTTGGTTGAGTTTGACTTTAGAAACCGACATTTCAAGGCCAGAATCGAAGAGGGAGAATATGTCTATGAACGTACTTTTAGATCAGATGATGGTTGGGTCAAGGATGTTTATGAAAATGATTCTTTCAAAAGAACGATCAATGAAAGAGAAGTAAGATTGAGCTGGGAGAATAAAAGGACTTATCAAAACGCAACGAATTCAGTAGTTTATTTTGCCTTACTACCTTTTCATTTGGATGATCCGGTCATCAATCGTCAACTGATGCGCTCAGTGAAGATCAAAAACGAACCCTACTACAAAGTTGAAGTTACTTTTGGAGCTGGTGGTGGCGAGAACTTTGAGAGCGCCTATATCTACTGGATCCATAAAGAAAATTTTACTGTCGACTTTTTCGCTTATAGTTTCAATATCAATGGGGGAGGTGTACGATTCAGAGAAGCCACCACAATTCATGTTGTGAATGGGGTAAGATTTCAGGACTATAATAACTATACCATAAGCGAAGATTACCCTGCACACGAATTGGACTACGCCTTTGAGCAAGGTAAGCTAGAACTTGTTTCAGAGATCAATTTGGAAAATATTAAGGTCGAACTACTCGCAGACTAGCCAAATAAGGTCAAGTTGCCAAATTGATCAGCAGGTGGTGCTTCTTTCCAAAGCTCTTCATTATTGAATGTCGGATCTTTCAATTTCGGGTTAACGGGGTATGAATTGAATTTTGCCATTTCTTCATTCTTCAAGAAATCAAGCAAACTATCATCTTGAGTTGAAGGATTCAGCCACTCGATCAAAAGATCCTCGTTTAAGATAACAGGTACTCGCTCAGCGACATTAGTCATATTGCTAGGTGCTTCTGCTGTGATCATCATGAAGGTGGGGAATACCTCTTCATTCTCATTGGTGTATTCCGACCAAAGCCCAGCAATCGCAAAACTCTCGTTTTTATTCAAAGCAGATCGATAAGGAGTAAGGCCCTTTTTTGAGATGGTCTTCCAAGTGTAAAAACCATCAGCTAGGACGACACAGCGCTTATTCATGAGGCTATTTCGAAGTGAAGCCTTGTTAGGGATGTCTTCGAGTGGAGCATATAACAGTTTGTTGCTCACTGACTTATTTCGCGTAAACTCACCTGTAATTCCCCAATTGAATGTTACCAATTGATCAGGATTGGCACTAGTGATCACAGGCAGTAACTGCGTGGGTTGTGCATTGAAAGATGGAGAGAATTCCTGAAGCTCATCTAAAAAGAATTTTGCTTTTAGCACTTCAGGTTTTGTGGTGATAGAATAGTTAGCAATCATTGAGTGTCGGTCAGTAGAAGGTCAAGTTCGTTAAAAAAGAAAAGCCTTACAAATAATACTTTTTAACATTAAGACCTTGCGATTCAAAGCGTTGTTTTTGAGTTAATTGTTCGGACAAGTTATTATGCAATGCTTTAGTTTGAATATCAATGTATTCAGGCTATTTTTGGTCGAATAATTTTAGAAAGAAGCATGGCTGAAATTGTAAAAATGCCCAAAATGAGTGACACCATGGAAGAAGGGGTGATCGCTGTATGGCATAAAAAAGTTGGAGATAACGTAGAGTCCGGAGAGTTGATGGCTGAGATCGAAACCGATAAAGCTACAATGGACTATGAATCATATCATGACGGAACTGTGCTGTACTTGGGTGCAGAAGAAGGTGAAGGTGTCGCTGTTGATGGTGTTTTAGCTATCGTTGGTGAAGCAGGTGAAGATTACAAGTCTTTACTAGAGGGTGGGGCTTCTGAGCAGAAAGAAGAAGCTGCTGAATCAGCACCCGCGAAGGACCAGGCACCGGCTAAATCTATAGATACCTCTAGCATTAACGCTGAGATCGTAAGAATGCCGAAAATGAGCGATACCATGGAAGAAGGGGTGATCGCAGCTTGGCATAAAGAAGTTGGAGATTCCGTTGAATCAGGTGAATTGATGGCCGAAGTCGAAACTGACAAGGCGACAATGGAATACGAGTCTTACAATGACGGTACAGTTCTTTTCCTTGGAGCAAAAGAAGGCGAAGCAGTAAAAGTTGATGGCATTTTGGCAATAGTAGGAGAAGAAGGAGCTGATTATCAGGCCTTGATCGATGCTGATGCTCAGGGCGCTGATGGTCAATCTGATGAGGCACCTGCTCAAGAAGAAAAAGCAACTCAACAAGAAGAATCAAAACCAGAGGCTCAGCCTGCTGAAACAACCAGCAGTGCAGCTGGCAGCGCTACGTCCAATGGAAGAATTAAAGCTTCGCCATTGGCCAAAAAACTCGCCAGTGAGAAAGGCATAGATATCTCTCAAGTTAGCGGTAGCGGTGATGGTGGACGTATTGTTAAAAGGGATATAGAAAATTATGTCCCAGCGGCTCAGCCTGCGGCTGCTTCAGTGGCAGCACCAGCAGCAGGGTCAGACGCTCCGGCCAAAGTAGAATTACCTCAGATTGTTGCAGAGGAAAGCTTTGAAGAGCAGAAAGTTTCTCAGATGCGTAAAACCATTGCGAAGCGTTTGGCTGAGAGTAAGTTTACAGCTCCGCACTTCTATCTCACCATGGAGATCAATATGGATAAGGCCATTGAAGCTCGGAAAAGCATGAATGAGGTTTCTCCTGTCAAGATATCTTTCAACGATATGGTGATCAAAGCGGTAGCTGCAGCATTGAGAAAGCATCCTAAAGTGAATTCTTCGTGGTTGGGTGATAAGATCAGATACAATAACCACATCCATATTGGCGTGGCCGTGGCTGTAGAAGAAGGCTTGTTAGTGCCGGTCGTAAGGTTTGCTGATAATAAAACGCTCTCTCACATCTCTGCAGAAGTGAAGGACCTTGGTAATAAAGCCAAGAATAAAGAATTGCAACCGAAGGACTGGGAGGGTAATACCTTCACCATTTCTAACTTGGGAATGTTCGGAATCGAAGAATTTACGGCAATCGTAAATCCTCCTGATTCTTGTATCCTAGCGGTGGGCGGAATCAAACAAACCGCTATTGTTAAAGATGGCGAACTCGCAGTAGGTAACGTGATGAAAGTGACCATGTCGTGTGACCATAGAGTCGTAGATGGCGCAATCGGAAGTGCATTCCTCAAAACTTTCAAGGAATATCTTGAAGACCCAATTAGAATACTTGTCTAACAAAATGATAAAAGTCCCGTTGCTACAATGGGACTTTATTTTTACCATATGACTAAGATCAGATCGACAACTGTATTGGCAGTTAAACATAATGGCTCCATTGCCATCGGTGCCGATGGACAGGCAACAATGGGTAATACTGTAGCAAAGAGTAATGTGAAGAAGATTCGCAAACTGCAAGATGGGAAGATCGTCACGGGCTTTGCCGGATCAACAGCCGATGCATTCACATTACTTGAGCGTTTTGATGAAAAACTCAATTCTTATGGAGGGAACATGAAACGTGCAGCGATTGAGTTAGCCAAAGACTGGCGAATGGATAGGTATTTGAGGAAGCTGGAATCCATGCTCATTGTAGCGGACAAAGAAGATATCTTGATTCTATCTGGAACAGGAGATGTTTTAGAGCCTGATAATGGCATTGCTGCCATCGGTTCGGGGAGTATGTATGCCCAAGCTGCTGCCCAGGCACTTGTAAAACATTCAAATGAGCTTGACAGCTATAAAATCGTAGAAGAAAGCTTAAATATTGCTGCTGACATCTGTATATACACCAATCATAATTTGATAATAGAGAGAATTTCTTAACTCTGTAGGTGGAAATTAAAGTTTCCATTTCACTTACAACACCTCTCAATAACTACCACGCTCAAAAGAGCGTGCGATTTCTCAAATTGAACAATGAGAAATTCATTCAAACTGATTGGACTTTTACTTGCGCTGTTTTTAGTGTCATGTATGGATTCTCCCGTAGTGAACTATGAGGAGCCTACCGAGGGTCGTTTGCTACTTGGAGCTACTGTTCACTTAGGAAATGGTGAATATGTAGAGAATGCTGCGCTTGGCGTTAAAGATGGCTAGGTTACTTTGTTAGCTGATGACGCGGTTAAGAAATTAGATCTCAAAAAATTCCAAGTAGATCGATTGGGTAAAGAATACCATATATATCCTTTCAAAAAAATACCTTCTGCAAACTCAGGAATCGTGTTAGCACGTGCGGATGCTTATCCTATTAATATCGCAATTCGTGATAATGAAGTGGAGAAATGCATAACTATTGGTTGTGAAGCTCAACTCTTGATCTGCTTAGGCAGTATTCAAGACATGGATAAATTCAGAGTGGATTATGTCGTTATGGGAACCGAGAAAGTAAAGATCATGAAGCAGAGCGATTACGGTGGCTATGGAGATCTAAACTAACTCTAAGGAAATATTAAGATAATATTTAGATAACATTGAAAACTGATGTAAATTGCATCGGTTTTTTTATGCCCGTTTCTAAAGTCAATATCGTCTATGCTTCACTTTTGATTTTAGTATCTGTTTTGCTTTTAACAGATACTAGATTTTCAGTAGTGAATTATTGGCAATACGCTCCGTTATTATTAGCCGTTTTTGGACTTATTCTTTTTCCTATCAGTAAAGCTATGAAAGAAAGAAGCGATACCGCCCAAATTGCTTCCATGTTGATCACCGCAGCAGTCGGTGCGATAACCTTCACCATGCTCATGAAAGTGCAACAGCTATCCCAGATCGCAGAACCGATCCTTATTGCCGTCACATTGATCTCTTTTATTGTGGTAGGTATTTATCTAGGCTCGCTTAGACGTTCTTAAGAAAGCGCATTTGATATTCCTTTATTGATTAGCGCGCAGGCTTTCTCCAACTCTTTATTGGTCATGTTAATTGGCGGGGCTAATCTGAAACTTTCTGGACATGAAAGAAAATAGAAAGTAATGACCCCAAGCTTCAAGCATTCATCCACAATCTTTTGTACCAATTCTGCAGATTCGAACTCAATGGCAAGCATTAAGCCTTTTCTTCGTATTTCTGTGATCGCTGCATGATCTAAGCTTCTTTCAATGAGCGCACCTTTAGTTTCCACACCATCGATCATTTGCTCATCTTCAATGGCCTCGATATTAGCTAAAGCAGCTGCACAGTTTACCGGGTGCCCTCCAAATGTGGTGATGTGTCCGAGAATGGGGTTTTCGGTGAGCTTTTTCATGTGTTTTGAATCACTAATGAAAGCTCCGATTGGCATTCCACCACCAAAACCTTTGGCTATGGTAATGACATCGGGCACAATATCGTAGTGCTCGAAAGAAAACCATTTCCCTGTCCTTCCAAATCCCGTTTGAATCTCATCGATGATTAGTAGCGTACCGGTTTCATTGCATTTTTTACGAAGCGCTTTCGCATAGGCTCTATCAGCGACTCTGACCCCTGCATCTCCTTGGACCATTTCAATAACCACTGCTGCTGTTTTAGTACTAATGAGATCTAGGTCATTTAATAGATTATGTTCTATGAAGCGAACATCAGGCAATAATGGTCTAAATCGGTATTTCTTGGTTTCATTCCCTGATATACTTAAAGCACCATGTGTACTCCCATGATATGAGCGTTTGCATGAGATCAATTCGGTTCTTCCTGTTACTCTTTTGGCGAGTTTAATCGCACCTTCAATTGCTTCAGCACCACTATTCACAAAATAGGTACTGTTTAATTTTTCAGGTAAGATCTCATTCAGTTTGGATGCAAGTTGGTTTTGAGGTGATTGAATAAACTCACCATAAGCCATCACATGCATATAACGATCAAGTTGATCTTTAATCGCCTCAACAACTTTCGGATGCCTGTGTCCTATGTTTGTTACAGCAATACCTGATATCATGTCCAAATAAGCTTTGCCATCTTTAGCATAGATATAAGCACCTTCAGCCTTTTCAATTTCGATCATAAGAGGAAAAGGAGAGGTTTGGGCTACATGTTCAAGGAAGACCTTATGAGAATCCATGCACAAAAATAATCAGGATTCGATTGGTTTTAAGACAAAGCATTAGATTTGAGCAATGATCGAGCAAAGTCCTCTAGCCGCTATTGAAAAACGCCTCTTAGTATTTGGTGGACTACTACTGATCTTCGCCTTTTATTATAACCTAGGTATCTATCCCTTATTCTTAGAGGAGCCCCGCAGGGCATTGATCGCTTTGGAGATGCTCCTAAATGACAATATCTGGGTGCCCACTCAAGCTGGAGATTTGTATTATCGAAAACCACCAGTTTATAATTGGATGATTATAATATCCTATAAGCTTTTTGGAGAGGCCAATGAGTTTGCCGTGCGTTTTTTTAGTGTGTCAAGCCATTTAGTTTCTGGATTGTTGGTTTATCTTTTTACACGAAGGTATGTTAATCCTCAAGTTGCTATTTTTTCCGCTTTTGGGTTTTTAGTAGCTGCTGATATTTTGACATATTTCTCTGCTCTTGGCGAAATAGATCTTTTTTATGCACTGATTACCTCACTATCTATCTTTTTGATTTACTTTTTTGGTCGAAGACAATCCTATTGGTGGCTTTTTTCACTTGTTTATTTGTTGACAGCCATTGGCTTTTTAACGAAGGGACTTACCTCTTTACCCTTTACCGCCATAAGCTTGCTGGTTTACTTCATTCAGGAGAAGAACTTTAAAAAATTATTGAGTTTTCAACACATACTAGGTATCTGTCTGTTTGCTTTGATCACTTTGGGTTACTTCTATCAATATGGCAAGTTTGCGGCGGTTGAGGGCTGGTGGACGACACTGCTCTCAGAATCAACGGATAAGGCAACGGCAGGTGGGATAGGAGCATTCTTAAGTCACCTGATTACTTTTCCGATTGAAACCATCAAAATTCTTTTACCCGCCACGCTTTTTTTACCCCTGCTCTTTGTTAAAGGTGGTTTCAAAAAGGTTAAATCGAATCATTTCATTTGGTTCTGCTTTTTGATATTTGTTTTCAATTATCCGCTTTATTGGTTTTCAACAGAGGCAAAATCAAGATATATCTATCCGCTATTTCCTTTTGCCACGATCATGTTGACCTACTTAGCAATGCATATTTCAACTAAGGCATTGCTAAAAGGCCTAAAGATCTTGACGACCATAATCTTATCCATTTTGCTCTTGGCCTTGCCTGCTAGTCTTTTTATTGATGCTTTGGACCCAGTTGATGACTGGCTATATTCAGCGATAGTCTTCTTTGTTATGGTAGGTTCTCTTGCATTTTTATATTTCAAAGGAAAGGTAAGGGCCTACTTGGTTGTTCTGCTTTTATTCGTGGTTGTCAAATTGGTAATGTCCACAACGATACCAGTAATTCGAGCGAAAACATCTGATGCTTTAGCTGATAAGGATATGGCCATTAAAATTGCCGGAATTACAAGTGGAGAAGAGCTCCATAGGTATGATAGTTTGAGGATTTCACTGGGTATGGTTTTTTATCTAGAGAAAGAACGCCAAGAAGTTTTAAAGTCATCCGATCAGTTAAGAAGTGGCCATTTTTTTGTTGAGCCGACTGATTTGTTGAATACAGAGAGCTCTTATCAATTGGTTGAGGAGTTTTTATACAAAAGCGATACCTTGCTGTTGATCAAATTAGATTGATCTCTTGTACTTTTACAGTAATTATTGCCACTCCGAAAGAAAAGAAGTTCAGAAATCTATGCGCAGGTACACAAATTCATTAAGTCGACTTAAAAAGCCTCTGAAATTCTGGAGGGATTATTACAAGTTTAAGGACATTAACGCTGATCACGTATTTGATATTCATTTTTCCAATGGCTTCAATTTGAAAGTCCCCCGAAAACTGATGAGTGCTTTTGATGAGATCTATCTCAGAGGAGTTTATGATGAAGCTTTAGTTGGGATTAGTTCTGGTGATGTGGTGGTTGATCTTGGCGCGAATGCAGGCTACTTCAGCTTGGCAGCGTTTATGAAAAGTAAAGAGGTCAGCTTGGTGGCCGTTGAACCTTTACCAGCTAATCATTTTTCTTTTAAGGAAAACATGTCCATTAATGGTATTAAGGATTATGAACTGATAGAGAAGGCGGTGCTTACAAACGATTCAGGATTCTTAGAATTGCACTATGAAGCAGACGACCAGGTGAGTGTAAGTGCTTCTATGGTCGTCAAGAAGCAAGCTAAAATGAGTCTTAAAGTTCCAGCACTATCATTTGATGAATTAATGCAAGCGCAAAGTCTCAGTCATATTGATCTCTTAAAGATCGATTGCGAAGGGGCAGAGTACAATATTCTTTTTAATACCAAGCCTGATACTTTTAAGGCAATTAAGAAGATCGTGATCGAGACGCATCAATGGGTGCCTGAAGAGGAGGGGACAATCCCTCAAATGATCAAATTCTTAGAGGACCAAGGCTATCGTACACAACTCTTTCACAAGGATATTCTTATTGCCGATAGGGTATAAAAAAAGCCCACAATTGTGGGCTTCATATTTTAACGCTGAATAGCTTATTTTCTTTTCATTACACGTTTGACCGCTTTCACGATGTTTTCGGCATCGATACCATATTTGGTCATGAGTTGATCTGGAGTGCCACTCTCACCAAAAGAATCGTTGACAGCTACCATTTCTAAAGGTGCTGGGTGATTCATAGCTAAAGTCTGCGCAACAGAGTCGCCCAATCCTCCATTCATTTGATGTTCTTCTGCAGTGACGACTGCTCCCGTTTTCTTCACCGAATTTAAGATCGCATCTACATCCAGTGGTTTGATCGTATGAATATTGATCACCTCGGCAGAAATACCTTCTGCAGCCAATGTGGCTTCTGCTTCAATGGCCTCCCACACCAAATGGCCAGTGGCGAAAATGGTCACGTCACTACCCTCAATGAGGTGCAAAGCCTTTCCGATCTCAAACTTCTGGTCAGCAGGGGTGAAGATCGGTACTTTAGGTCTGCCAAATCGCAGATAGACTGGCCCATGATGATCAGCAATGGCAATAGTTGCCGCTTTCGTCTGGTTATAATCACATGGATTGATCACCGTCATATTTGGCAGCATCTTCATCATGCCTACATCTTCGAGGATCTGGTGTGTTGCACCATCTTCACCTAAAGTAAGCCCAGCATGCGAAGCGCAGATCTTAACATTCTTTTCTGAATAGGCGATAGATTGCCTGATCTGGTCATAAACTCTACCGGTAGAAAAGTTAGCGAAGGTTCCTGTAAAAGGGATTTTACCCCCAATGGTCATGCCTGCCGCGAGCCCCATCATATTTGCTTCAGCAATACCCACTTGAAAGAAACGTTCTGGGTTTTCTTTGATGAACTCTTGCATTTTCAAAGATCCAACGAGGTCAGCACATAATGCGACAACATCAGGATTCGTTCTTCCGAGTTCTGCGAGCCCAGCACCAAAACCTGAGCGTGTATCTTGTTTTTCTGTAAAAGTATATTTCGTCATGATCTCCGGTTTAGTAGTCTCCTAATGTTTCTTCTAGTTGACCAAGTGCATCAGCCAATTGCTCATCGTTTGGTGCAACACCGTGCCATTTGTGCGTGCCGACCATGAAGTCTACACCATAACCCATTTCAGTTTTCATCAAATTCAAAATAGGTTTACCGTTTCCAGTCATCGCTTTTGCCTTTGCTAGGCTTTCAACCAATGATTCCATGTCATTGCCATAGCTTTCGATCACTGCCCAACCAAAGGCTTCCCATTTGGCTTTTAGATCGCCTAAAGACATGACCTCATCTGTTGGACCATCGATCTGCTGTCCATTGAAATCAACGGTTGCAATGATATTGTCAATCTTGTGGTGCGCTGCATACATGGCGGCTTCCCAAACTTGACCTTCTTCTAATTCACCATCACCCATGAGGGCATAGATCAAATTAGATTCACCATTAAGTTTTTTGGCTTGGGCGGCACCACAAGCTACAGAGAGCCCTTGGCCCAATGAACCCGAAGCGATACGAATGCCAGGCAATCCTTCTTCCGTAGCTGGGTGTCCTTGCAGTCGCGAGTTAATTTTCCTAAAGGTTGCGAGTTCGCTAACTTCAAAATAGCCTGCTCTGGCCAATACACTATACCAAACAGGAGAGATGTGGCCGTTAGAAAGGAAGAAAAGATCTTCATTTTTTCCGTCAGGATCAAAACCATCTTTTCGTTTCATGGCATCAAAGTAGAGGGCTACTAAAAAATCGGTACAACCCAAAGAACCACCAGGGTGGCCGGAGTTGACAGCGTGCACCATCCTTACAATGTCCCTTCGAACTTGAGAGGCGATGCGTTTTAGCTCTGGAATGTTAGCTTCGTTCACGTTATTCAGTTTTTATTTCAAAATTTGAGCAGTATGCTCTTTGGTCTTGACCTTGGCAATGATCTCTTCGATCACACCTTTTTCGTTAATGATAAATGTCGTTCTCGCTGTACCCATGTACTCTCTTCCGTACATCTGTTTCTTTACCCAAGTGCCAAACTGTTCATGGATAGATTTATCCTCATCAGCGATCAATGGGAAGGGGAGATCATACTTATTGATGAAATTCTGATGCTTTTTGGGCGAATCAGAACTAATACCGACAATAGCATAGCCTGCTGACTGAAGTGCCTCATAATTATCTCGCAAATTGCATGCTTGCGCGGTACAACCTGGTGTATTGTCTTTAGGGTAGAAATAAAGGGCTAATTTTTTTCCTGCGAAATCAGAAAGTTTAATAGGGTTTCCATCTTGGTCAATTCCTTCAAAAGCTGGTGCTTGATCACCTACTTGTAAACTCATAGTTCTCCTAGTTTTAGTTCGTATTTTGATTCGTTTCCGGCATTGTCTGCCACCACTAGTTCAAACGCACCTTCAAGCGGTTTGTTTTTGTCTAGTCTTTCACTCCAGATCAATCTGCTTTTAGGTTCATAATGCATCAAAAGCCATTCTCCGTTGATCTTGGCTTCGAAAGAACGAATACCCGAAAGATCGTCTTTTATCCTGAAAGAAACTCTATTATTCTTGGTTGAAATGAGTTTTACTTTTGGTTGAGTATCATCTTTTAATAGCGTGAACTTCCCGAAACTTGAAAAGCTAAAAGCAAACTTTCCATCTTTATATTCTCCGCCCACAAATGACGGGTATCTTGGATTATTTACTTTGTATACTTGATAATTTTCTAAGCTATCGTACTGCGCTTTTGGTTGCCATTCTACCTTAACACGGCCCTTTAATGGGAAGGTAGGTTGTCCAACTTCTAAAATATCCTCGTTTTCTGACCATTCGTGCTTGGCTTGGATATAAAGTGTGTCGAACAAGGAGTTACGATCAAAACGAAGGGAGTAAGTATCTGAAAGGAAAGCCTGGTTGCTGGCAGCCGGGATTCGCTCTGCAAAATTGTATTCTTTGACCTTTCCATTGCCAAAGTCAATTCTCACTGGAAGGAACCTCTTGAGGTCTACTAAGTAGAAGTGCTCATTGTTGAGCGTGTAATCGGGTTCGATTACGCTTGATCCTTCTTTTTCGTAAACTGTGATTTTCTCTTGTTGATCTTCTGTAGATTGATGAACGATCAATGTATTGTCCAAAATAAAGTAGTCTTGCTTGGCTGTAACGATAGGTGAATTCATTGCAGGGTCACTGCGGCCTAAGATCACAAAATCAAGGGTAGATTTGTTTTGATTGGCATCTTCGAGCTCTATGCTCACATTCAGTGTATCTCCCTCTTTAACTTGCAAAAGGCCATTCCCAGCTCTTGTATCATAAAAATCAAGTGCATTGCCATCGTCAATATAAAGCTTGCCAAAACGGGTTTTGGTAGCCCTGAGCAATTCATAATTGGAGTGCACATTGATCTCTTTTTGAGAAGAGAAATTGATCGAGTCAATATCTTGAGTGAAATAGAGTTGATTGTTTACAAATAGGCTTGTAAATGGAACACCATTTCTATTATTGGTTCCAGTCTGTCGATCGAAACTATAAAGCTCTAAACCGATAGTTCCTGATACATTGATCGTATCTGTAACGAACTTTCCATTTCCGGCCTTAAAGGTTGGAAAAGTTTCATATCCAAATTGACCATTGACCCTTGAGGTCATGTCCATTGTTTTTACACCTATGGAAGCAGGAACTGGAACAACGTCATCTAGCACTTCATTGAACCCTATGCGTAATGGATCGAGTACTTCCTGATCAATCGATCTGATCTCAAAGTGAAGGTGAGGGCCTGTAGATGAGCCCGTATTTCCAGAAAAGGCAATAACATCTCCTTTTTTAAAATTGAACATCCCTTTCTTGGGGAATAAGTTCATTGCATGGGTTTTGCGCTTGTAATGGTTTTCTAGCACATACTGCGCTACTTCATCTGAAAACTTTTCGAGGTGTGCATAGACGGTAGTGGTGCCATTGGGATGGTTGATGTAAAGGCAATTACCATATCCGCCAGGGCCTATGCGAATTCGACTGACATAGCCATCGGCAGCAGCATAGACATTTAACCCCGTTTTTCCATCAGTTTTGATGTCGAGACCTGCATGAAAGTGTCCTGGACGTAACTCGCCCATGGTACCCGATAGATAATTGGTCTGATCAGGTTTGATCGGAAACTTGTAGTATCCTTTTTGTATGCCCTCATATTGCGCTAGTAGGGCTAGCGATATAAGATTGAAGAAAATGGTTAGAAATAGCTTTTTACTTAACTTCAACGCTTAGCATTTTTTTACCTTCTAAATAAGCTTCCAATTGATCTCCAACAGTTATTGGCCCTACACCTTTTGGGGTACCTGTGAAGATAATATCGCCTTTCTTCAATGTAAAGAATTGCGAAACATAAGCAATGATCTGGTCGAAAGTGTAAAGCATTAAACTCGAGTTCCCGTTTTGTCTTTCCTCACCATTTTGTAGAAGCGAAAAATTGATGTTGTTCATCTCGAAATCCGACTTACTCACAAAGTCTGAAATAGGGGCTGAGCCATTAAAACCTTTGGCCTTCTCCCAAGGTAGACCTTTTTCTTTCAATTTAGACTGAAGATCTCTAGCCGTGAAATCAATTCCTATGCCAATCTCATCATAATACTTATGCGCAAACTTTTCCTGAATAAATTTCCCTTCACGATTGATCTTTAATAACAGTTCTACTTCGAAATGAATGTCTTTGGAGAATTCAGGATGGTAGAAGGGTTGGCTGTTTCGTAAAATGGCGGTGTCCGGCTTCATGAAGATGACAGGTTCACTAGGCCTTTCATTATTGAGCTCTTCGATATGTTCAGTGTAGTTTCTACCTATCGCAATGATCTTCATTCAGCTTTTCTTTTTTACTTTGGAATAATAACAAATTTAAAACGTCTAATCGTTTGACAATTGTTATTAACAGAACATAATTACCTTTCAGCAAATTTATAATACCATTAAATCAGCGTTCTTAAAAAACACACTTCTTGTTTCAACCCTTATTTTGTTTGTCATCGCTTGTACTAAGGTGCCTTTTACGAATAGAAAGCAGGTCACAGGACTCTATGCTACTGATCAGATCTTACAAATGAGTTATGACTCATATGCGCATGTGATAGATTCAGTAAAGCTCTCTGATGATGCTGAAAAAGTGTCAATGGTAAAACGAGTTGGCGAAAATATTCAAGCAGCAGTAGAGGAATTATTGGCTGCTCGAGGTGAAAGTAAGGCTTTGGCAGGTTTTGACTGGGATTATAATTTGATCGATAATGATACTTTAGTGAACGCTTGGTGTATGCCTGGTGGTAAGGTGGCCTTTTATACAGCCA
>CBFHYE010000163.1:0-3746 GCA_965659985.1 Roseivirga sp.
TTGAATTTCTCTTCAAATAATGGCAATACTGAAGGAGGAAATCCCCAGAAATTCATTGAAACATAAGTGTCAGGTGCTAAAGTATGTCTAACTCCATCTTCCTCATATGAGATCTCATCTCCATCTTTCCCGATCGCTAGGGTCTCTTTGATACCAGTCAGCTTCATGTTGTCATCTACTTGGCAAACACCTCTGTTCACAGTACCGTGGTCTGACAAAGTATTCACCAATTCATAACCCATAATGAGGTATTCATTCTCCTCTAATTTTTTGATCGCATTGACCGCTTCACCAAAAGACTCCTGTCCATAATAGTCATCTGCATTGATCACCAAGAAAGGCTCATTGATCAAGTGCTTCGCTGCAAGAATCGCGTGGGTAGTTCCCCAAGGCTTTTTACGATTTGCCTCGTATTCAGCTGTATGTTTCGTGTATTGATCTTGAAAAGCGTACTCCATTTTGATCTTGCCTTGGAAACGCTCTCCATAATGATCTTCAAAAGCTTCTTTCAGGTCAGTTCTAATGATGAACACCACTTTTGTAAAGCCCGCTTCGATGGCATCATGAATAGAATAATCCATAATGATCTCCCCATTCGGCCCAATTCCATCTAATTGTTTATTTCCTCCATAGCGACTTCCCATTCCGGCCGCCAATACCACTAAGGTCAAATCCATAATATCCTCTTAAAAAGTTTTTCTATCTTTTCGCCTTGAAGTTGACTAAAATCTTCTGACAAGTCAATCTAACTTATCAATAAGTATGCAGCTATCTTCTCTCGACTGGGGTATCATCATCACATTTTTCGTGATTTTTCTGATCATAGGCATAAGAGTTTCCAAAAAAGCAGGATCTAGTTCTAAAGAATTTTTTCTTTCAGGTAGGAATATGCCTTGGTGGCTGATCGGTGTTTCTATGGTAGCGACCACCTTTAGTGCCGATACACCCAATTTAGTAACCGATATTGTCAGAAAGAATGGTGTTGCTGGTAACTGGGCTTGGTGGGCTTTTTTGGTAACAGGGATGGTCACGGTTTTCATTTATGCCAAACTGTGGAGAAGGTCAGGTGTATTGACTGATCTGGAGTTCTATGAAATTCGTTATAGTGGTAAAGCTGCAAGATTTCTTAGGGCCTTTAGAGCCATTTATCTGGGCTTCTTTTTCAACGTGATGATCATGGCCACAGTAACGCTTGCCGGTATCAAGATCGGTGGTGTGCTATTCGGACTTAGTCCCATTCAAAGTATTCTTATCGCCTCTGTAGTCACCGTGATCTACAGTTCTCTTGGGGGTTTAAAGGGTGTAATTCTTACTGACTTTATACAGTTTATTATCGCCATGGTGGGTTCTGTAGGAGCAGCCATCTATGTGATGAATATGCCAGAGATCGGTGGACTCAGTGAGCTATTGGCTCACCCTAATGTCAGTGACAAGCTCGACATTTTACCTCGTTTCGATAATCCAGAGGTTTATGTGCCTTTGTTGATTGTGCCACTGGCCGTGCAATGGTGGTCGGTCTGGTATCCGGGTGCTGAACCTGGTGGTGGCGGTTATATTGCGCAAAGAATGCTTTCAGCAAAAAATGAAAAGCACGCTGTTTTAGCCACCTTGCTCTTTAATGTGACACATTATGCTTTAAGACCTTGGCCATGGATCATTATCGCTCTAGCGTCTTTGGTAGTGTACCCAAACCTTCAAAGCATTCAAACTGCATTCCCCGATATTGACCAACAGATCATCAATGATGACCTCGGTTACTCCGCTATGCTCCTCAACTTGCCTAGTGGTTTACTCGGTATTGTTGTAGCCTCTTTGGTAGCGGCTTTTATGTCAACTATCTCAACTCACCTCAATTGGGGTTCATCTTACCTCGTACATGATTTTTATGAGCGTTTCATAAAACCTGAGGCGAGCGAAAAGGAAAAAGTAATGATTGGTAGATTGTCTACCGTGGTCTTAATGATCTTCACTGGGCTTTTGGCACTCGTACTAGAAAATGCCTTAGATGCATTCAATATTTTATTGCAGATCGGGGCCGGAACCGGTTCGATATTCATTTTAAGATGGTTTTGGTGGCGTGTGAATGCTTGGAGTGAGATTAGTGGAATGGCTGTTTCGTTTATTGTCGCCCTAGGCTTTAAGTTATTTCCTACAGGTTTAGCCGATCATTGGGAATTGGTGCTTGGTGTCGGTATCACAACGATCTCATGGGTCACTGTGACGCTATTGACCAAACCAGAAAATGACAAGACTTTAAGCTCATTCTATGATTTAGTAAAACCATACGGCATGGGATGGAACCGCTTTAAAGAGAAAATGAAAAGTTCAGGAGTTGAGTTGCAACAGGGCACAGGAAAATTCAGTGCTGATTTGATGGCGGTCTTTTTGGGGATCTTCATTGTCTATGCCGCACTTTTTGCCATTGGCATGTTCGTTTATGGTGATATTAGTAATGGCATTATACTATCAACTTTAACCCTAGCATCATCGATTGGACTGATCAGAATTTGGCGGAAGTTGAGTTTCTGACCTCCTCGCTTCGCGTTGACACGCGACTGAAGAAGGAGAATTAAAAGCCACCTACTTTGGAAGAAATATTATTTAAATATTAAGCCTCTGCTTACCCCTTGTTTCGCTTAATTATTTCTTAACTTATTTCATCGTTCTACATAATTATTGATCAATCATATGCCGAGAGCTAAGAAGACTGACCGGAAGATATTTGTACTCGACACTTCTGTAATCCTTTATGAACATAATGCCATCATGAATTTTGAGGAGCACGACATTGGGCTCCCTATCACCGTATTAGAAGAACTTGATCAGTTCAAGAAAGGCAACGACACTAAAAACTTTGAAGCAAGAGAATTTACCCGGCTCTTAGACAAGCTTGCCAAGGACAAATCATTGCAAGATTGGATTCCACTCAATGGGAAAACAAGAGGTAATTTCAAGGTAGTTATGGAAGCCGGTTCAGGAGATCATCCACATGATGCGAATAAGATCTTTGGCGAACGCAAAAATGACCACCGCATCTTGAATTCGGCTTTGAGACTGAAAGATGAGAATCCGGGCCGAAATGTGATTCTCGTTTCGAAAGACATCAACCTTCGCATGAAGGCCAAGTCGATGGGATTGCCTGCCGAAGATTATGAAACTGGCAAGATCAAAAATGTCGATGCGCTCAGAAAAGGAAAGATCGAGATCGAAAAAGTAGAGTCAGACATCATCAATCATTTATATGAAGATGGTACGTTGGAGCCTAAAGAGGTATTGAAAAGAAAGAAGGCACAGCCCAATCAATACTTCATTTTAAAAAGTGATAAGAACTCCGTTTTGTCTTATTACAATGCACAAGACGACACTATAGAAAAGGTAGACAAACGTCCAGTTTCGGGTGTGAAGCCCAGAAATGCTGAGCAGACGTTCGCCATTCATGCCATCATGAACCCCGAGGTCAAGTTAGTGACCATTCAAGGCGTTGCAGGAACAGGAAAAACTTTGCTGACCTTAGCAGGTGCTTTGGAACAACGAAGAGACTTTAAGCAGATCTATTTGGCACGCCCGATCGTACCCTTGAGCAATAAAGACATTGGTTACCTACCAGGTGATATCAAATCAAAGCTTAACCCATATATGGAGCCACTTTGGGATAACCTGAAGTTCATCCAAAACCAATACAGAGAAACTGATAAAGAGTTTAAAGCCATTACCGAAATGGTCAATAAAGAAAAGCTTTTGATCAC
>CBFHYE010000164.1:0-32797 GCA_965659985.1 Roseivirga sp.
ACAAAGGTTTCTAAGTGCACTTGTTTGCCAAAGAATTTCTCTAAGTCCTCACGAGCAGCAATCCCAACTTTCTTGATCGCTTCGCCTTTATGACCAATGATGATTCCTTTTTGACTTTTGCGCTCAACATAGATATCAGACATTATTCTTATGATCTTATCATCCTCTAGAAAAGACTTCGTCACCACCTGAGTACTATAAGGCACTTCCTTTTTATAATTTAAAAAAATCTTCTCACGAATGATCTCGTCAACAAAGAAGCGTTCAGGCTTATCCGTCAATTCATCTTTCGGAAAATATGCCGGGTGCTCAGGCAAGGCATCAATGATCATTTGAAAAAGCTCTTCAGTGTGCAGCTTCTCCAAGGCAGAGACTTTAATGACCCCATCAAATTTGATCAGATCTCTCCAATACTGGATCTTATCATCAGCCTGTGAGCCCTTCGCCAGATCGATCTTATTCATGACCAAGATCACCGGTATATCGAAGTCATTCAAAAAGTCGATCTGCTTTTCATCTGCATACTTCTCGTACAAATCGGTTACGAAAAGAATGACATCGGCATCTTCGTATGAGCTATTGACAAAGCTCATCATGTTCTCATGGAGCTTATACTCCGGCTTTAAAATCCCAGGAGTATCAGAATAGATGATCTGGAAGTCATCACCACTTAAAATCCCCATGATACGATGGCGAGTCGTTTGGGCTTTAGAGGTAATGATCGAGAGCCTTTCACCCACTAGCGCATTCATCAAGGTAGATTTACCGACATTCGGTTTCCCAACGATTGCGACATATCCAGCCTTATGTGGTTTTTCAGACATTTCTTAAAATATGTCGCAAAGGTACTTGTTTAGATTTGATTTATCATCTACTTTTGTAGCCCATTCAGAAACGACTGAATGTGTAAACATCGCGGGATGGAGCAGTTGGTAGCTCGTCGGGCTCATAACCCGAAGGTCGCAGGTTCGAGTCCTGCTCCCGCTACATAGAAAGTCTAAGCAAATTGCTTAGACTTTTTTTATTACCTGCTAATTTAATTGTTCCCACAGTCCTTGGTACACCATGCAGAAAATAGCATGCTTTCTGTCCACTCAGCAGATAGTGACTTAAATAGCCAAGAGCACCAAAAAAGATGTAAATCATGCCCCCCTTTACAACTAATTTATGATTCATATCATCTATTTTAATGACTGCCATCAGTCATTTTTTTTTGTGTCAAACATACCTTCATTATTGAGATAACAAACGATTGCAGAAATCATAAAAAAGGAGGTAACCATGAAAAAGATATTAGTCCCCATCGATTTTTCAGATTGTTCAAAAACTGCGCTGAAAAATGCTATTAGAATTGCTGAAAGGATGCACATGGAACTCCTCTTGTACCACTCAGTAGTCGTACCTGTAGGTTTTGCAGAAGGAGCACCTGTAGGCGGTATGGATATGGGTTTTGAAGAAATGGAAGAGCAATGCAAAAAAGACATGTCGGCATTGGTCAAAGATTATCCATTATTAGAAAAAATTCCTTATCAAGTCATTATTCAATATGGTTCTTTACAAGAGTCCATCAATGACCTAACTAAAGAGCACGATGTCGCCTTAGTGGTGATGGGTACTCATGGAGCAAGTGGTTTAAGCGGTGCATTATTAGGGTCAAATGCTTACCACGTAATGAAGCACGTTGAGCTGCCGGTAATCGCATTGCCTGAGGGGGCCGACATCAGTAAAATGAAGCACATTGCCCTTGCAGGCGACTATCTCAGTACTCCAAACTCAGGTTTAATACAAATGGTAGTCGATATCGCTAAAGCATTCTTTGCTCAAATTCATATCATCCACATCGATAAAGGGAATGTCGTTGTCAAAGATCAGATCGATATCGCAAGAGCTATGGAAAGGTATTTGAAAAACACCAATCACTCTTTTCACTTTAGAAATTTTGAAGATGTAGAAGAAGGTCTTCTCGAGTTTGCCAGAGAAATGAACATTGAATTACTTGTTATGGTAGCAAAAAGCCACAGCTTCTTTGATAAACTCCGTAAAGGAAGCCACACTAAGAAAATGATCTTAGACATTCCAATGCCGCTGATGGTGTTGCATGAGTAAATAAGTCAGGTTGAATTAAAGCCGATTCGCAAAGAGTCGGCTTTTTTTATGACTCGATCTTGACACCAAATTCACCATTCCAGGTGCCACCTCCATCTAAGATGATAAAGCCCTCATCATTATTCAAGGCGTCAATCGTACATGTCATGGGTTCGATAGCAAAGGCCTTCTGATCTTCTGGTGTAAAGACTTGAATAAAAGGAAAAGCATCAGACTGCCAAACCTCTAATTTGAATCGCCCAGAGTCTAAGAAAGAACGATTCCGAAACGCTTTTCTTTTCAATTTCAAACAACTGTCCATTTGATGACCGTCAATCAAAGCGAACGCTTCAAATGTTGAAAAAGCTGACACTTTTCCTGTTGGAATAAGGATTTCGTTAACCTCCACCTTTTCTACTTTTGGAAGTTTGAGCTTCGCCTGCTTCGGCTTATCAACCAAAAAATATGGATGCCAGCCAAAGCCAAAAGGCATATTGGTTTCTCCATTATTAGTTACTTGTACTCTAATCTCTAATTCTGCTGCCTTTAATTGGTAGGTTATTTTTACTTGATAATTAAATGGGTAAGACGCTAGGGTATCGTCACTCTGCCAAATACATTCTAAAATGTCATCTCCCAACTTTTGGATGTTGAACTCTTTATCATGTATGAAGCCATGCAAAGCATTAGGTCGTCCGAAATCGTTTTTATCAAACTGAAACTCTTTGCCATCAAAAGTGAAATTACCCTCGGCTAGCCTGTTAGGAAAAGGAAATAGAAACGAGGATTCAAAATGATAATTCGGAAGTCTTCCTAAAACTTGCTCTCCTTGTAAACTTAGATGCTCAATTGCAGCTCCTCGACTAGGAGAGATTTCCAGG
Source organism: Roseivirga sp. (assembly GCA_965659985.1). Taxonomy (GTDB): domain Bacteria; phylum Bacteroidota; class Bacteroidia; order Cytophagales; family Cyclobacteriaceae; genus Roseivirga. The sequence goes on from CBFHYE010000164.1 coordinate 2,967, forward strand.
ACACTATTCTCTATTACAATTTTCATTTGATCACTCATTCCCACCAAGGCAATGGTAATTCAAGATCAGCAATGGAATCGATGATCATATCAGGTTTGAAAGGATAATTATTCAAGTCTTCGCGCTTACTCATTCCCGTCAAAGTAAGTATGGTGTTGTAGCCCACTTGAACGCCTCCTTGAATGTCTGTGGCTAAAGTATCTCCAATTACTGTGACCTCATCCGTTGCCAATCCTATGTGCTTTCTGGCTTGTCGCATCATTACAGGGCTTGGTTTTCCTACAGAAAAAGCTTGCTTACCCGTAGCTGCTTCGATCATAGCGACTACTGATGCAATTCCTAAATTATTCCACCCAGGCTTTCGGGGCGATGGGTCAAGATTAGTAGCGATCAATTTGGCCCCATCTAAAATAAAATCAATGGCTTTTCGCACCATTTCGAGGGTAAAGTTGATGCCCTCACCAACTACCACAAAATCGGGATCATTCTGTACAAGACTAAATCCATTCTCGTGCAAACTAGAAATCAATCCTCCTTCACCCAAAACAAATGCCGTACCGTTAGGAAACTGCTGACCCATGAAGTGAGCCGTTGCCATAGCCGAAGTGTAAACGTTTTTAGGATCAACATGAATGCCCATTTTCGCTAGTTTTCGCACTGCGTCAATTGGAGAACGTTGGCTGTTATTGGTCATAAATGTGAATGGAATGTCTTCTTTTTGAAGCTCTTCGATGAATTTATCCGCTCCTGGAATCATTCGATTCTCAACGTACATTACTCCATCCTGGTCTATTAAAAATCCTTTTGGCATTGGGTTATTTTTTATTGAAGATCGTAGAAAGAATATTCTCTACCAATCTAGCGCTCATTAAACTATCGTTAAGTGTAAACAGAGGAGACTCTTGTTCATTCTCGGCTATACATTTAACAACTTCTTCTATTTCATGCACATATCCGGTGCTTTTATAGGGCACATCAAAATGCTGCACTTCTTCGTCTTTCACAATTTCGTAGGATTCACCTTTCCAGAAATAAGGCATTCGTATGTAACCTTCGGTTCCATAAATACAGGCCTCTTTATTCGTATGCAAAGCTACACTACCGAAAAGTTGAACAAGCTTTTGACCTTCAAAGTTTAGCTGAAGCTGTATACTTTCATCAACGCCCGTCTCAGATAGAATGGCATCAGCTTTAAATCCAATTGGCTCCCAACCAAAAAGATCAGCAGCAATCGTTAAAGGATATACGCCCACATCATAAAGAGCTCCTCCAGCAAGGTCTGGGTTCATCAATCGACCATCTTTAGATAGTTTCTCTTCTGATCGAAAGCCAAAACTTGCTGTCATATGCTTGACCTCACCAATTTCACCAGCTTTTACTCTAGTAATTGCCTCACGATAAGCAGGTAAGAAACGCATCCACATGGCTTCCATGAGAAACCTACCGGTTTCTTCTGCAGCAGCAATCATTTTTTCAACCTCACGAGAAGAAATTCCCATCGGTTTTTCACACAATACATGTTTGCCTGCATTCAAGCAGTCGACCACATTTTGACAATGAAAATTATGGGTTGTTGATATGTACACTACATCCACATTAGGATCAGCGAGCAAATCATCATAATTGCCATAGACCTTTACATTGGAAAACTCATTCTGCAAGGCTTCCGCATTTGACCGAGAAGCAAATGCATATGGAATTTCTCCTTCTACCACTTCTAAGCTGGCAAGAAACTTTCTGGCAATACGCCCAAATCCTATAAATCCCCAGTTCATGTTTAAAGATGGGAATTCAACGGACGTCAGGGTAGAGTTTAGCCAATTTTTTTGATGGAATACCAAAGCCCCAGGCGGTACAAATGAGAATGTAAAGAAAGTGAGCCTTCATTACCCCCCACTCTACAACTCTTCTATCAGAAGAATAAACCTTGTCATTGAGTTGCACTATTGTGCCAAGCGCATTCATTCGCAAACAAAAAGCTGCCTCCTCCATCACTTCTTCCTTTAGGTCAAATCCACCAGAATTCAAATAGTCTTTCTTACGGCAAAACAACACCTGATCTCCAAAAAGGAGTCTTAAACCTTTAAAAAGGGTTCGGTAAGCATTGAAAAAAAATGGTGCATAATAGGTCTTGATATAATTGTGAGCGCTAATGATCCTCCTTGTGCGTTTGCCCTTCATTATTGACCTAAAGCCTCCTAAAACTACTTTATCCTTCGATAGACCCTCTTGGACAAGCGCTACGGTAAGTGGATGCGGAAGTGTATCGGCATGAAGAAAGACGAGCAATTCACTCTCTGCTTGTCGAGCAGCATAATCCTGCTGATTGGCTCTTCCTTTTTTAGGTGAAACTAAAACTCGACAATTAAATTCTTCAGCGATTGACAATGTATGATCGGTACTGCCGCCATCCACAACGATGACTTCATTGGGTGATGGGTTTAATAAAGAAACACTCTCCAAGCAGCTTCTTAAGGATTTTTCTTCATTATATACAGGAATAATAATGCTGACTAATTTCATTCAAGATCAAAATATTCAATTTTCACCTCTTCAACTATTCTTGACTTACATGAATAAAAAAAGCCCATCACAATGTGACGGGCTTTCTATATCAGTTAGTAGTTTGTTATCCGTTCATTGAGATCAAGAACTCTTCGTTGTTGCGAGTTCCTTTCATACGATCCAATAAGAATTCCATGGCCTCCACAGAGTTCATATCATTCATGAACTTACGCAAGATCCAAACTCTTTGTAGTTCCTCTTTACTCATCAATAGATCCTCTCTTCTTGTTCCTGAAGCAGGAACATCAATAGCAGGATAAACTCTCTTGTTAGATAGTTTTCTATCCAATTGAAGCTCCATGTTACCCGTACCTTTGAATTCTTCAAAGATCACTTCGTCCATTTTAGAACCTGTTTCGATCAAAGCAGTAGCGATGATGGATAGTGAACCACCATTCTCAACATTACGAGCCGCACCGAAGAATCTTTTTGGTTTGTGCAATGCATTAGCATCCACACCACCGGAAAGAATCTTACCTGATGAAGGCACCACTGTGTTGTAAGCTCTCGCCAAACGAGTAATAGAGTCAAGTAAGATCACAACATCGTGACCACATTCTACCATTCTCTTCGCTTTCTCAAGCACAATGTTCGACACTTTTACATGTCTGTCGGCTTGCTCATCGAAAGTTGAACTGATCACCTCAGCTTTTACGCTTCGGGCCATGTCTGTTACCTCTTCAGGTCTTTCATCGATCAACAAAATGATCAAATAGATCTCAGGATGATTTTCAGCGATTGCGTTAGCTACATCTTTCAATAAAACAGTCTTACCTGTTTTAGGCTGCGCCACGATCATGCCTCTTTGCCCTTTACCAATTGGCGCGAACATGTCAAGAATACGTGTTGACATATTGCTGGCCTTGGTCGTTAATTTGATTTGCTCATCTGGGAAAAGCGGAGTCAAATATTCGAAAGGAACTCTATCTCTAATTTCTTCAGTAGTCTTACCATTAACAGACTCAACTCTTAATAAGGCAAAATACTTTTCACCTTCTTTAGGAGGTCTGATCTGACCTTTAACTGTATCACCTGTCTTCAGACCAAATAGCTTGATCTGAGAAGGAGAAACGTAAATATCATCTGGAGAAGCCAGGTAATTATAATCAGAAGACCTCAAGAAACCGTAGCCATCTTGCATGATCTCCAAAACACCTTCATTTTCGATCAAGCCATCAAAATCTTTGATGTTTTGATTGTATTGCTGCTTTTGTTGCCTTCTATCACGATCACCATTTCTGCGGTCACCACGGTCGTTGCGATCGTTTCTGTCGTTACGATCTCCACGGTCACGCTTTTGGTTAGGCTTGTCTCCGCCTTTGTCATTGTCTTTCGACTCTTCTTTAGCAGGACTTTCTTCCTTAGCCTCAGGTTTCCCCTCAGCTTTTACTTCTGGTGTTTCTTTTACATTCTCTCTTTTAGCTCTTGGCGGCTTTCTGTCTGAGTTTTCAGTTTTTGCTGCTGGCTTTCTAGGAGCACGTTTCTTTTTTGGCTCATCTGTAGACTCTGTCTTGGGCTCTTCTGCCTTAGCGTCATCAGATTTTTTAGAAGGTAATTGATCTTCTGGAGTGATTGCTTGCTGGTCCAGGATAGCATAAATGAGGTCTTGCTTGGCCAGTTTCTTGTAGTTTTTTACGCTCAAAGACTCTGCAATTTCTTTCAATTCAGACAGCAGTCTGATCTTTAATTCGTCAATGGTATACATACGATATGTGAGTAAGGGTTCTCCCGCTGGAGAGGAAAGTAAAAATATTTTAATTAATGATTTTCTAGGTATAGAAGATGATGTGAGAAAAGCTTCTGTATCATCTAGGACTTTGCAATAATAGACCAAACATTTCAATTCCCCAACTAAGGGCCTTTAATTTTGCGTTAAAGCCGCTTAATACTGCCTTTTTTGACTCGAATTGATTTACTTTGCCCTCCAAAATTTTTATTCATGCTGCAGGTTCAGAATATCATTCAAAACAAAAGTGCTTACGCCAAAGCTTTGGCAAAAAGGAATATCAAAGATGCTGAAGCACTTCTCGATGAAGTGATCGCACTAGATGATAAAAGAAAGCAAACGCAACAAAGCTTAGAGACCAACCTAGCCGAAGCCAATGCATTGGCAAAACAGATCGGTGGCCTCATGAAAGAAGGTAAGCGCGATGAAGCCGAAGGTATTAAGGCTAAAACTGCCGAGCTGAAAGGAAAAAGCAAAGGCCTGAATGAAGAACTGAACCAAATTCAAAAAAGCCTGAAAAAGGCCTTGTATGATATTCCTAACATCCCCCATGAATCAGTTCCACATGGAAATTCCGATGAAGACAATGTAGAAATCGAACGAGTTGGAGACCTACCGAATTTGGCGAAAGGGGCCAAACCACATTGGGACTTGATCAAAGAACTCGATATCATCGATTTCGACCTCGGAATCAAAATCACCGGTGCAGGATTTCCAGTATATAAGGGCAAAGGCGCTCGACTACAACGCGCCTTGGTCAATTTCTTCTTAGATGAAGCGGCAAATGCCGGTTATGCAGAAGTTCAAACGCCTATTGTGGTGAACGAAGCTTCTGGATATGCAACAGGACAGCTCCCTGACAAAGAAGGGCAAATGTATCATGCACAAGCAGATGACCTCTACTTGATACCTACAGCTGAGGTGCCCATCACCAATCTTTATAGAGATGTGATTCTCAAAGAAGAACAACTCCCCATTAAGCATGTTGGCTTTACACCTTGTTTTAGAAGAGAAGCAGGAAGCTGGGGATCTCATGTAAGAGGATTAAATAGGTTGCATCAGTTTGATAAAGTTGAGATCGTTCAGGTAAGAAAAGCGGAAGATTCGTACCAGACTCTACAAGAAATGTGCGACCACGTAGCTAGCATTCTTCAAAAATTAGAACTGCCTTATCGCATTTTAAGACTTTGTGGTGGAGATCTAGGTTTCACTTCAGCCCTAACCTTCGACTTCGAAGTCTATTCTGCAGCTCAAGACAAATGGTTGGAAGTGAGCTCCGTCTCTAACTTCGAAACCTATCAGTCAAACAGATTGAAGCTCCGTTACAAGGATGAAAACAAAAAAAGCGTGCTTTTGCATACACTCAATGGGAGCGCACTGGCCTTGCCAAGAATCATTGCTTGTTTATTAGAGAACAATCAAGATGGTGAGGGAATTGCTATTCCGGAGGTACTTCATTCCTATACAGGTTTCAATAGAATTTAAGAAGTTTAGAAAGCTTTCTGGCTTTGCTTAACTTCGAGACCTATGCCTAAGCAAAATCGCCTAGCTTTAATTCTATTCTTTGTATTGCTGTTTTTCAATCAGGCGCTACTGAATGCTCAAAATCTTGCGATCAAAACAGTTGATGCGTTTTGTCAAGAGCAAGGCGCTGTACTTACCATATCCGACATTGTAGAAATTGAAGGCCCCGACAATGATTTACTTGAGGGTATTCAAATTGCAGTCACCGATAATTTCAATCCAAACGAAGATTCGTTCACTTACACTTTCGCTGATGATATTCAGGGAGATTTTGACCCGCAGAACGCTATTTTCACACTTTCTGGTGAGGCTACCATTTTGGAATACAAGGCGGCTCTCGACAGGCTAGAATTCAATTCTGACCCAGATAATGTCGACCCAAAGACAATTAACATCACACTCTCGGGGGTAGACTTTTTTGTAGAATCAGGGCATTTTTATCAATTCTTTCCAGACGTAGGCATCAGTTGGCTTGAGGCAAAAACTAATGCAGAAAACCAAGAATTATTTGGTCTGCAAGGCTATCTGACGACAATCACAACTTCAGGAGAAAACCAATTCATATTAGACCGCGTAAGCGGGACGGCATGGATCGGGGCATCAGACGAGCAAAATGAGGGGGTGTGGCGATGGATAACAGGCCCAGAAAAAGATCAAAATGGCGGCCTCGGAATGTTACTCAGCGCAGGCTTCACCAATTGGAATGATGGCGAGCCCAACAACGCGGGTGATGAAGATTATGCCCATATGATGGATTGGTCTACGCCAGCTGGTCGATGGAATGATTTACCAAATGCAGGAGGAGGCGGACAATACGCACCTACGGGCTATATAGTAGAATATGGAGGAAGGTCTGGCGACCCTAATATTCTTGACCAGATCTCAGGCAATACAATTCTCGAAAGACAAAGAGACATTGAGGTAATTGGTCCAAGCTCTGTTTGCCCAAATGTCGAAGGTGTGATCTACAATGCCACCGCCCTTGATGCCCATACTTATATTTGGACAATTGAAGGTGGAGTGATTCTAAACGGTCGAAACACAGATGAAATTACAGTCAAATGGGGTGATACAAACGCAAACGCCAGTGTAAAGGTCATCGTAACCTCAGACCTTGCCTGCAGCTATCAAGAAGTATTAAACGTAAGGATCAACGAAAAACTTGAACCACCTGCGCCTGTAGGCTTAAGTGCTATATGCTTTGACGACCTGAACGACACACATATATACAAAACACCAGCCACACCAGGGTCTACCTACACTTGGAACATTACCAATGGTCAGATCATTAGCGGTAATGGCACAAATGAGATTGAAGTAATCTGGGACCAGCCCGGTATTGGTCAGCTTTATTTTACCGAGTCAACATCGACCTCTACTGATATTTGTGATGGCGATTCGCCTACTATTGACATCATTTTAAGAGAGGAGATTTTAATCGATCTTAACTTAGATCATGTCAGTTGTTTTGGGGGAAATGATGGCGGAGCTCAACTTTCTTTGATCTCGCAGGCCGATAATTTCAGTTTAGAATGGATTGTGCCAAATTCTGCTACAATAGAAAATGATCAAGTCAATGGATTAAGTGCAGGAAACTATGAGGTACTAGTGAGAGCAGATGGTTGTCAAAAATATTTCTCATTTCAAATCACTGAACCACAAGAGCTCATTGGCGATCTAGACCTAATTAACGTGAGATGCTTTGGCGAGAGCAATGGTAGTGCACAAGCCAATATCACTGGAGGGACTGGTGCATACAATTTTCAATGGAGTCATGACCAGAACCAATCGACCGCGAGTGTACATAATCTTCCCGAAGGCGAACATTCCGTGCGCATCGTAGATGAGAATAACTGCGAACTCATTTTGAACTTTACAATTACCGAACCTGATCTTTTAGTCATCGATGAAGTTATTTCTACTTTGGTTTCTTGCCCGGGTGGAAGCGATGGCACCCTAGAAGCCCTAGTCTCTGGAGGCACTAGACCCTATACTTTCATTTGGGAAGAAAACAGCAGCTCATCAGATTTAGCTACGGGATACGCACAAGGCGATTATTCAGTTAAGGTCATTGATGCAAATGGCTGCGAAGCGAACAACAATCAAAGTGTAGAAGCGGCGATACCTAAAGTAGTACTCCCGAACGCTTTCACCCCCAATGGGGATAATTTAAATGATACTTTTGGCCCAACAACTCCGTGCGGCATCTTGTTTAAGATGGAAATTTATAATCGCTGGGGCCAAGTCATTTTCAGTACAAATAGTAGCACTGATCAGTGGGATGGCACATTTCAAGGAAATCCTGTTGAATCAGGTAAATATACTTATGCAGCATCTTAGGTTATCGAAGCTAATAATTTAGTGATTGAAGATAGCCAAAGAAGTGAAATACAATTGATCAGATAATGAATACAAACGCAAGAATTCGCAGAGGTACTGTAGAAGACCTTCAGGCCATCCTAGACTTGATCGTGGAATTAGCAATTTACGAAAAAGCCGAGCACGAGGTTGAAAACTCAATTGAACAAATGAAGCTGGACGGTTTTGGAGAGCGACCTGTTTTTGACTTTTTCGTTGTGGAAGAAAACGAAATGATCGTGGGCACAGCTATCTATTACTTCCGGTATTCAACGTGGAAAGGCAAAGCGCTTTATTTAGAAGACTTGGTTGTTAGCGAAAAACACCGAGGTAAAGGTTACGGAAAAGCACTTCTGGATGCCATTGTGAAGCAAGCCAAGTCGGACAACTGCAAACAAGTTAGATGGCAAGTCCTAGACTGGAACGAACCTGCCATTAATTTTTATAATAGTATTGGTGCCGATTTAGATGCTGAATGGATCAACTGCACATTAAATGCACAACAGATCGCTAATTATTAAACAGTCTCCAGTAGAGTTCTAAAAGCAGCCATCTGATTAGGCCATCTGTTAAGTGCTTTTTGCTGCAGCTCTGGAGCAAAGGCAGCCATATACATTTGTATATTCTGCAGACCCTCGGCAAAATATTGAACCGAGTACGAATTGCTATCCGGATCTTCTGTATTCATCACTTTCAAGAATTTGAAAGATTCAAATTGGTTGGTTTCCATGACCTCGGGAATATGCACATTCTTCATCCAAATCACCCATTCCTGTTCTACCTTCTTATCTATTGCAACGGTAACGTTATATAAGATCATACTGCTAAATTTGAAGCAAAATTAACCCTTTAGTGAAAAACAATTCTCTGAAGCCACAGTTTTTGACGGATATGATTCAAAAGATCGATCAATTACCCTTTGTAAACGAAAGAAATGCATTTGCCTTGCTTGCGGCAATGCACATCGCTGGGGTAGTCGGCCTATCTTTTGATATAAGCAGAGGACTTTTCCAGTTTTTAACCCCATTTAATTTAGTCGCAACAGCTGGTATTTTACTTCACTTTGAAAAAGAGAAGAATTTGAGATACTTCGTATTTATTATTTCCACCTTCATTTTAGGCTATGGATTCGAAGTAATAGGTGTTAAAACAGGTGTGATTTTTGGGGAATACACTTATGGGAAAACATTGGGATTCAAATACCTTGATGTACCACTCGTCATTGGAATTAATTGGATAGTACTCATCTATATTACTAGAGGTGTTGCCCAAAAGATTAGTAGATCAAAGGTTTTGATCGTTTTGATTTCTAGCGCACTGATGGTGATTTTAGACCTGCTGATCGAACCTGTGGCTATAGCATTTGACTTCTGGCAATGGGAAAGCAACCATATCCCTCTTCAAAATTACATAGGCTGGTTTCTTTTGAGTTGCCTCATTCAAACCATTGGCCTAATAATTTTCCCTTTCTCAAACAATAAGCTTTATTCTAAGCTTCTAGTTTTAGAATTTATATTCTTTGCTTTGTTAAATATTTTACTCAAAGCACAAACAATCTAAAAGACAAGGAGTTAGATATTAAATACTGATGGAGATATTGTGGATTTTGATAGGGTTTAGCTTTATGGAAATCTTTTCCTGGGCGGTGCACAAGTACGTTATGCATGGTCCGCTCTGGAAAATACACAAATCGCATCATGTCCATTCCAAAGGATTCTTTGAGCTGAACGATGTGTTTACCGTTTTTTTTGGAAGTATAGCAATAGTGCTGATTCTCCTAGGAGTATCAGAGTTAGATTACAGGTTTTGGATCGGTTGTGGAATCTCAACATATGGTATGTCCTATTTTGTTTTACACGATGTATTGATCCACAAAAGATTTAAATGGTTAGGTAGGCCGAAAGGAAGGTTTTTAAAAGGAATCGCCAAGGCCCATCAAGCGCACCACAGAACAAATACAAAGAGTGATGCTGTGTCGTTCGGTTTGTTTTGGGTACCAAAAGAATATTTTAGAAAGAAGGAGTAGGAAGTGGCAAATTATTCGATAAAAGATCTAGAACACCTATCAGGAATCAAAGCGCATACTTTGCGCATTTGGGAGCAGAGGTACAACCTTATTAACCCCAAAAGAACTGACACAAATATTCGTTTCTATGATCAAGACGATCTAAAACTAGTATTGAATGTTTCTTTATTAAAAGATAATGGATACAAAATATCCAAGATCGCGCAAATGGAGAAGCAAGAATTATTTGATGAAGTACTGAAAGTTTCAGAACGAGCAACGAGCTTTGCTGATCAAATTTATGGACTCACGCTGTCAATGATAGACCTCGATGAAGCGAGGTTTGAAAAGATTATAGCAACGAATACATTAAAGTTAGGCTTCGAGCGCACCATGTTGAACATCATCTATCCTTTCTTAAGTAAGATTGGTATAATGTGGCTCACAGATTCTATCAACCCAGCTCAAGAACATTTTATTTCTAATCTTATTAGGCAAAAAGTTATTGCAGCCATCGATGGTCAATATAATGACTATGAACTTCTAGATAATTCGAAAAAATACATGCTCTTCTTACCAGAGGGTGAATTGCATGAATTGAGTCTTCTGTTTGCCAATTATCTCATTCAAGCAAGAAAGAATAAAGTAGTTTATTTAGGTCAGAACATGCCGTTCTACGACCTGAGAGCGGCTCAAATCGTTTACGAGCCAGATTATTTGTTCACTGTTCTCACGAGTAAGCCTCAAGACCAGACGGCTAAAGAATACATTCACACCTTAGCAGCAGAATTCCCTAATACTCCAATCTTGGTCTCAGGAGCACAAGTTATTGGTGAAGATCTGGACCTACCAGAAAACGTAATGCCGATTGCAAATCCAAATCAGTTAGTGAATTTTGTCGAAGAGCGAAACAAAGTGAAGGCCTAAATCTGCTAAATCTTGATCCAAGAGCTATCATCTTCAATAGTATTTTGTTGAATGTTTAAGTAGTTACACTCAATTTTCTGTATCAATCAGGAATTTGTGTGTAATTACATGTATCTAATTTTGTTGAAGCAAATCATTCTTAAACGCACACTATCAGCCACTTAATAACCAATTAGAGTCTTTTGTTTAACATTTATCAAAAAAGATTACACAGTTTTTCCTTGACTTACGTTTAATCTTTTTGAATATTTGTTCAACAAAAAGTATTAACCATGACTGCACTGGAATTTAGTTACACGCTTACACAAATGACAAAATCGTTGCAGCCCTTTGCAATGAAGTTAACAAAAGACTCTGAAGAGGCTAACGATCTACTTCAAGAGACACTTTTGAAAGCCTACACCAACAGAGAGAAATTCTCAGAAGGTACTAACCTCAAAGCTTGGTTATATACAATAATGAAAAACACCTTTATCACCAATTATCAAAGAATGGTGAGAAGAGGAACCTTCATCGATACTACCGACAATTTACATTTCATCAATTCTTCTTCAACCAAAATTGAAAATAGAGCTTACGGTGACTTTGCTCTCAAAGACATCAATGAGGCGATTGAGGATCTAGATGAAGTTTACAAGACTCCATTCATGATGTACTTTAGAGGATTTAAGTACCATGAGATCGCTGATAGATTAGAAATTCCTATCGGTACAGTGAAGAATCGTATTCACATCGCGAGAAAGCAATTAAAGGATAGACTGAAAGTTTATCGAAGCTAATTATTAGCTTGCATTCATGATCAATAAGAAAGCCCTTGTCATTGGGTCCGGTTTTGCAGGAATGTCAGCTGCTACCTCTTTGGCAAGCAAAGGATTTGATACTACGATCCTTGAAAAAAATAACACTATAGGAGGAAGAGCCCGACAATTCACAGAGTCGGGCTTTACTTTTGATATGGGACCAAGCTGGTACTGGATGCCAGATGTCTTTGAAAGCTATTTCCAAAGATTCGGCAAATCTGTAAGCGACTATTATGAACTTATCAGGCTAGATCCGTCATATCAGGTAGTCTACGGTATTAATGATGGTATGCCAATTCCTGCCAAAATGAACGAACTCGAGGACTTGTTTGAGTCTCTCGAGCCTGGGGCAGGTGCCCAGCTCAAAGATTTTTTAAAACAGGCCGCCTACAAATATGAAGTGGGTATCAATAAATTAGTTTACAAGCCAGGCAGATCCCTCATGGAGTTTGCCAGCTTAAAACTGTTGATCGATGTGGTTAGAATGGACGTGTTTCAAAGCATGGCCAAACATGTGCGGAAATTCTTTAAGCACCCCAAACTGATCCAATTAATGGAGTTTCCTATTCTATTTCTTGGTGCACTTCCACAAAACACCCCTGCCCTTTACAGCCTCATGAATTATGCCGATATGTCTTTGGGTACTTGGTATCCTAAGGGTGGTATGCACAAAATTGTTGAAGGCATGGGCAAGCTTGCACAAGAACAGGGTGTTAAAATACTAACCAATCAAAATGTTACGGAAATCAAATCTGTGAATGGCAAGGTCACAGAAGTAATTACTGACCAGGGCACCTTTACTGCTGATGTAATCGTTGCCAGCGCAGATTATCATCATGTAGAAACCAAACTCTTAAAACCTGAAGATCGCAATTACTCTGATAAGTATTGGGAAAGCCGTGTTATGGCCCCGTCTTCTCTTCTTTATTATGTTGGCTTAGATAAAAAAATAGATGGATTACTCCATCATAACCTGTTTTTTGATACCGACTTTACTCCTCATGCACATAACATATACACAGATCCCAAGTGGCCAGAAAATCCGCTTTTCTATGCTTCTTTAACCTCAAAAACAGATGCGCATGTAGCACCCAAAGGGCATGAAAATCTGTTCTTGTTGATTCCTGTGGCACCTGGACTCGAAGAAAATGAGGAAATACGCACTAAGTATTTCGACATGATCATGACCCGGATGGAAGAGTATACCGGCCAAAAGCTAAAAGATCATGTGGTTTATTATCGCAGTTATGCTCACCAAGATTTTATTAACGACTACAATTCATTTAAAGGAAACGCCTACGGTCTGGCAAATACGCTAACCCAAACGGCAATTTTAAAACCATCTTTGAAGTCGAAGAAATTAAAAAACCTATACTTTACTGGTCAATTGACAACACCAGGACCTGGAGTGCCGCCAAGTTTGATCTCTGGTTTAGTCGTTGCCGATGAGGTGGAGAAGGCGTTTCGTTAAACCCTTGGCAACAGAATTAGTTATTTTTGAATGATGCAACTTTTTGACCAAACCACCTACGAGTGTAGCCGACTGATCACTCAGCGGTATAGCACTTCCTTTACCCTAGGTATAAAAACCCTAGACAAAAAGTTTCACATGCCCATATATGCCATATATGGCTTCGTCAGATACGCTGATGAGATCGTAGACACTTTTTATGAATCTGACCAAGCGAAATTGCTTCAACGGTTTAAGGCAGACACCTACCAAGCCATTGAAGAAAAAATCAGCTTGAATCCCGTTTTGCACTCCTTTCAACTTGTAGTCAATCAATTTAAAATACCTCTCGACCTCATAGAGGCCTTTCTGCATAGCATGGAAATGGACCTTGAAGATCGCACATATGACGATAACCAGTATAATGAGTACATCTACGGATCAGCCGAAGTTGTTGGTCTGATGTGCTTAAAAGTGTTTTGTGAAGGGAATGAGCAACAATATGTACAGTTAGTTCCCCCAGCCAGAAAATTGGGTGCAGCTTTTCAAAAAGTAAACTTCATTCGAGACATCAAAAGCGACTTTGAAGACAGGGGAAGAGTTTATTTCCCAGGTGTTGATTTCAATGAGTTTACAAAGTCGGCAAAAGAAACCATTGAAGACGATATTCAAAAAGACTTTGATGAGGCACTAGAAGGAATAAAAAAGCTACCTCAAGGAGCAAAAATGGGTGTTTTTCTTGCCTACAGATATTACCTAAAGCTCTTTAAAAAAATCAAGAAATGTCCACCCTCCAGAATTAAAGAGGAGCGCATAAGAATCCCAGATATGCGCAAAATGATGATACTGCTTTCAAGCTACTTCAGACATCGCGTTAAAGCCATGTAATTGCCATCTATCAATTTAAAGCTGCATTTGACATACAATTAGAGTTTCGGCTCAAACATAAATTCCTTTTTAAGGTTTTTAAGTAGTGTTGAACCTTAACGTACAGATCGATCAAAACTCGGGCTTTTGCTTTGGAGTAGTCTACGCGATTGAAATGGCAGAAGATATACTCGCAGAAGAAGGTAAACTCTACTGCCTAGGAGATATTGTTCACAATGATGAGGAAGTTAGGCGCTTAGAGCATAAAGGGTTGAAGATCATCAATCATGAAGATCTAAAATCACTAACTAATCAAAAGGTATTGATCAGAGCCCATGGTGAGCCCCCAGCAACCTATCAACTTGCCTTAGAAAATAACCTTGAATTAATAGACGCCTCCTGCCCTGTGGTATTAAAGCTTCAAAACAGAATCAAGAATTCACACGATAAGAAGGAGGATATCTACATTTACGGAAAGCATGGGCATGCAGAAGTCGTTGGGCTCCTTGGACAAACCAATAACGAAGCCGTTGTTTTTCAAGACTTAGAAGAATTAGACTTAAACCAGCTGCCAAAAGAGATCACACTCTATAGTCAGACCACTAAAAGCACCGATAAATTCTATGAAATCAATCAGATTCTTGAAGAGAACGGTATCAATGTTAAAACAAATGACACAATCTGTAGACAAGTGAGCAATCGGGATAAAGAGCTGAGAGAATTTGCTCAAAACTTCGATACAATTGTATTTGTCAGTGGCACTAAATCATCCAATGGAAAAGTACTTTACAAAGTCTGTAAAGACCAAAATGAAAGAACCCATTTTGTTTCTTCTTTAGATGACGTGAACAATGAGTGGTTTGGCAAAAATGAAAGTGTAGGTATCTGTGGAGCTACCTCTACCCCCATGTGGCTAATGGAAGAGGTGAAATCACATCTCGCAAGACTTTAATCGTTAATTTTGACCATGGCTTTGGCAAGATCAAATAAAGGCATTTGGTATGCTCTCATTATACATGTATTGTGGTGGGCTTGTTTGGTATTCGGCCTTTCGATAGAATTCAGTTGGTCCTCTCCATTAGTCTATGCCGTCATTCTTATTCAGACTCATTTGTATACTGGCCTCTTTATTACTGCTCATGATGCCATGCACGGCACTGTAGCGAAGGATAAAAAACTGAATCAAGCGATCGGTGCTATGTCAGCCATCCTATTCTCCTACAACTTTTACAATAAACTCAACAGAAAACACCACGAACATCATCGTTTTGTGGCTACAGATAAAGACCCAGATTATCATCAAGGGAGTTTTTGGCCATGGTATTTCAGCTTTGTGAAACAATACGTAAGTATTTGGCAGATCATATTTATGGCAGTGACTTACAATGTATTGAAGCTTTGGTTGCCCAATGAAAACCTCATCTTTATCTGGATGCTACCAGCCATCCTCTCTACTTTTCAACTCTTTTATTTTGGCACCTATTTACCTCATCGAGGAGAGCATAGCGAAAAAAATCTACAGAAATCTCGAAGTCAGAAACTCAATCATGCTTGGGCTTTTCTCAGCTGCTACTTTTTTGGTTACCACTATGAACATCACATTTCACCGGGTACACCATGGTGGCAATTGCATCGTAAGAAAGAGGAATTTGTAGAGAAGGGTTACCCCTCATAAAAAAAGGCCTTGCGGCCTTCTTTTAATCATTCTTTTCATCAGAGTCCACTGCCCCATCCACTAGCTGAATGGTCCGTTTTCCGTAGGCCGCATTCGCTTTGGAGTGTGTCACTTGCACAATGGTCATCCCTTCTCTATTAAGCTTTTGAAACAACTCCATGATCTCTTCTGCTTGATCTGTATGAAGATTACCTGTTGGTTCATCCGCTAATAAAAGCTTTGGTTCTCCGATCAAAGCACGAGCTACACCAACCAACTGTTGCTGACCACCCGAAAGTTGTTCTGGGAAAAGGTCCTTTTTCGCCACCATCTGAAAACGATCTAGCATCTCGGCCACCATACTTTTGCGTTCTTTTGATTTAACCCCTTTATAAAGTAAAGGGGTTTCGATGTTTTCATAAACCGTGAGCTCATCGATCAAATGATAAGCTTGAAAGACAAAGCCGATATGGTGCTTGTGCATATCAGAACGCTTTCTTTCCTTCATTCTATGGATTGGCTCATCGTAAAAAAAGTATTCACCTTGAGAAGGCTCATCAAGCATACCAATGATATTCATCAATGTTGATTTTCCAGCACCACTTGGCCCCATTATGGTGACAAATTCACCTTGCTCAATATCAAGGTCAACCCCTTTTAAAATAAAGGTTCTTTGATATTTAGAATCTATGAATTTATCTATGTCGCGAAGTTTGATCATTTGTTTGTGTTATAATTAGACCTTTGGCAATTACCAATTGTTATGCCAAAACGAATATATTCATTTTCGGCAAGTACGCGCCTATTCTAAAACCAAATATGACCGCTAGTGCACACTTTTGTTCGATAATGATCTGTCATTCAGAACGTAGCGCCTTAACAGGATTGGACCTTGCCGCAGCATATGTTTTGTAAGCAACAGTAAGTAGTGCGACCATCATGGCCACCAATCCAGAAACAATAAATATCAAAACAGACATCTCCACAGAAAAAGCAAAATTCTGTAACCACCATTGGCCTAAATAGTATGCCGAGGGAGCCGCAATGAGGAATGCGAGAAATACTAGGACCAAAAAATCCTTAGTAAGTAAAAATAATACTTGACTGATTGATGCCCCTAAGACCTTTCTTACCCCAATTTCTTTAATACGCTGTTCAGATGAAAAAGAAGCCAATCCAAACAACCCTAAGCAAGCGATCAATACAGCCAATAGTGCAAAATAAATTACGATCTGACTGAGTTCATCTTCAGCATTATACATGGCATTCAAGTCATCCTCTAAATACGCGTATTCGAATGGCTGCTCAGGAGCAAATTCATTCCAGGTTTCTTCTACAAATTGGATAGCATTTTGGTCTTGCTGTCCATCTAGCCTTACAAAAACGTGTTGAAAAACGGGAAGGAAATAGGCATAGAAACATGACTCAGTTTTGCGTTGTAAAGGTTCAAAATTTATATCATCAATCAAGCCGATCACTCTTTTTCGCTCCCAGTTGCCTTGGAAGTTTCTAATTTCGATTATTCTACCGACAGGATCATCCTCCATGTTCAATTCAAGTGCTGCCTTTTTATTAATGATAATCGCATTGGTTGAATCACTTGGTTGATTCGGATCGAAATACCTACCGTCCAATAACTGAATGTTCATCGTTTCTAAATAGTCGAAATCGACATTGATACCAGCGAGATTCAAGCCATTGGTTTCTTCAGCAATAGTTTCCGATTTCACAAACATGATCGGCCTAAGCCCACCAGGCTTACTTAAAGTGGCGGTAACACTTTCAATATTGGGGTGTTGAAGCAATTCAGTTTTGAAAGTATTCAATTGAGGGGTAACCGCCTGATTGGTATTAGCGATCATCAGAATATCTTCTTTCTGAAAACCCAAAGGCTTATTTTTCATGAAACTTAGCTGATCGTAAACGACAGTAGTTCCAATGATCATTACGATGGAAATCACAAATTGAAAAACTACAAGTGCTTTTCTAAAGACCCCAGAGCTTCCCATACCTGGGACTAACTTCCCCTTGAGAACGATCACGGGCTTAAAAGCTGAAAGGAACAATGCTGGGTACATCCCCGAACCAAAACCAATAATGACTACGACAATGGCTAAAGCCAATATTACTGGTGGCGTTTGGAGCATACCGGCATGTAATGGCCTATTAAGATAGGCTCCAAATGGCTCCGCAACCAAGATGACAATGACGACTGAAATAAATGCAGACAATAAGGCCAACACGATTGATTCACCCAAAAACTGTCCGATCAACTGTTCTTTATACGCACCAAGTACCTTCCTAATTCCGACTTCCTGTGCCCTTTTAGCGGAACGTGCTGTGGCCAGGTTCATATAATTGATGCCTGCGATCAAAAGAATGAAAATCGCCACTGCAGAGAAGATATAAACAAAGTCTCTACTCCCATTCGGTACAATCTCATTTCTGAGGTTCGAATTTAGGTGGATATCTGTGAACTTGACCAAAGATGGATTGAACATATTGGCGCGTTCCTCAGGCACATTCAACGCCTTTAGTTCCATCATTTTCTCTTCAATTTTTCCCAAGTCATCAGGATCTGAAACCTTCAGGTAACTATAGAATCCATCTCCCTGCCAATTATTATCTATGGTCTGACCATTATTATTTGCTTGATTTCTGAAGGTTTCTAAACTGAAGAGTAATTCGAATTGAATATGTGAATCAGCCGGAATATCAGCCATTAGACCAGTGACAGTATAGTTGACATCATTCTGCCCTTTCACAGTTAATGTTTTACCAAGTACATCCTCTGTACCAAAATACCTCAAAGCAGCACTTTGTGTAAGTACAGCCGTGTTTGGCGCATCAAGCACATTCCCTTTCTGTCCCGTAAGAAGCTCAAAATCAAAGAATTCAAAAAAATTCTTCTCCGCAAAAAATAGATCCTCTTCTCTATACAGTTCAGGCTCCACCTCAATGATGACTTGCTGACCGCCTCCTGTGAGTCTGAGATAATCTGTTACCTCTGGCAGCTGGTCATACAAAGCCACAGGCAGGGCTGAAGTACAAGTGGGGTACTTGTAATTTCCATTGGAGAGCTGCAATTCATTGTTGATACGGACTATGCTTTCGGCATCTCGGTGGAACTTATCAAAGCCCAATTCAAATTGAACAACTAAAAAAATGAGGAGGAAAGAAGTAATACCCACCGTTAGGCCAAAAATATTGACACCCGCATAGCCCGGATTTTTTGCTATCGTTCTTAAAGCAATGGTGATGTAGTTCTTGAGCATGACCTAAAAAATTAATAGATCAAGCTACAGAAAATCTAAAAGGTATAAAAGCCAGACTGTTCTCCCGGAGGATAAGCCATCATGGCAATAACAAAAGCGATAATGGAAATGACAAAACCGATCATGAAGGTGGTATAGCATATCCTTAAAAGCTTATACTTTTTCCCTAAGACTACACCTAGAAAATAAATATCCTTAATCAAGCTTCCTGATCTTCTTTTGCAGTTTCTTTTTTTGTTTGTCCCCTTTAGATCCTACACTTTTATTTTTCTCTATAGATTCCAAATTAGCCTCTTTAATGGGTTGAAGTTTGACTTTTGCATAATCAGTAAAATACTCATGATCTTTGAAGAAGGCGTAATTTATCTCATTCCAGCGCTTCTCATCTATGTTCTCACCTTTCACCTGCTCTATTTCTTGATGCATTTTATCCGACATCATTTTGTAGTCCACACAAGCTAAATGATATAGATCTGCATCGCATAGAACTTCTTCCAATAGATTCTGGGGCTTTTGAGGGACTCTTGTAGCTAGAATACAATCTTCTACTCTGTTGATCTTTGATTCTGGATACCCTTGATCTTTCAGAAATTCTCGGGCTATCTGTGCACTCGAATGCTCATGATCATCGCACCCATTTCTATAACCAGTATCATGAAACCAAGCAGCTAATTCTACGATTTCGAGTTCTTCCTTAGTTAGATGTGAAGCTTCACCGATTTCTTTGGCAGCCTGTACAACTCTTTCTGTATGACCTTCATCATGATAAATAAATTTATCTGAAATCTGTTCTGATAGAATTTGCTTAGCCTTTGTTTTGGCCTCTTTTAATATCATTTGAGGATCTTTTGCCATAGATCAAGCCAGACGCTTTTTGTAATTTACATATGTTCAACAACAACTAAGAATTAATAATTCATTGGTTTTGTCAACCTCATATCATGCAATGTCCTTCTTAACGGCAAAAACTAGTGACATCTAAGACGCAATGATTGAATTTATACGTTATTAATTAGACTTTGTCTTAGTATATTTATTCAAATCAAGCCCCAGACTTAAGATGTCACGTTTCTTCCTCTCCCTTCTTTTACTCTTTTCAATCTTCAACCTTGCGGGTCAAGAAAGAATCCAACAAGGTAAAATGTATAGCGGTGGAGACCATGTTTATGCACCACTTACTGGAACATCCATGGTCATCCCTGAGCATTGGAGAGGTTATGGAACTCAAGAAACTGAAATGCTCACTTTGAGCTCAGATACTTCTAATGCCACGTTGAGGATTTTCTCTGTTCAAGACAATTTGGTCTCTATCAAAAACCGCCTAAAGGGGAGATTCGAAATCGCACCGGGCGTAGCTATTATCCCTATTGGCGAGGCAACCTTCACAGACAACATACTTTCCACCGAGCTTACCATGAGTAATGATAAAAACATAAGTGGCTACCTCTTTGTGAAATGTGGTCGATATGGAAATTGTGTTGGCTTTCTTTTTGGAAGTCAAACCAAGACCCATGAATTATATTATGATGAGTTGAATAAGGTCTTACATCAAGTTGAACTTTCGGAACCCAAAATTGTAGAACCAGGTGGAGACTATAATTGGGCTAATGAGCTCAACGGAAAACATCTGTTTCATTATGAATCAAGCCGCTCAGGCACATTGGGCAACCAACTTTGGCTTTGTTCAGATGGAACATTTACCGCCAACCTCAAGCGTAAAGGAATGTTCAACAAAGGGAATCAACGCAAAATCAGGGGAAACCATTCAGGCAAGTATAAATTTGAAGGGATAGGAAAAGAAGGCGTTCTGATTCTAAATTTTGACAAAATGGATGGCTACGAAATGGTATTGAAGGGCACCTGGGAAGATAATGAGATCTACTTTAACGGTGTTAAATACTATAGAGCGGTTCACCAAAAGTGCGATTAGTCAGAATCATTTTATCTTCTTCTGTGCTGTAAGCAACAGATGAGTCGATATCTATTCTTTATTCTTACTTTATTCTGCTTCCAGTCCCTCTTATCTCAAGAAGAACTCAACTACTCCTTAGAAGAGCCTTATGAGATCTACAAGCTCCCCGAATACTTAGAAGAAGTCTCAGCTTTAACTCATTTTGAGGGCTCCATGCTGGCCATGCTCAACGATGAACTTGGCAGAATGTACTTATTTGATCTCGACCAAAAATCGATTGACAAACGAGTAAGGTTCAAAGGAAATGGTGATTTCGAAGGTATTGAAAGAGTCGGAGACTACATATACGCCATTAAAAGTGACGGTGACCTTTACAAGTTTCATGTAGATGTAGAAGGTGTCGTTGAAGAAATAACAACACCTTTTAGCAAATCCAATAATGTAGAAGGTATTGCCTATGACCCATTCAAGAACAGATTACTCTTTGCATTAAAAGACAGCGGTGATGTCGGTAATTTTGATGTTACCATGCCTTTGCTTGATGCAACATACAATCCTGATGACGGTATTTTCATTGGGGGCGGATTGATGTTTAAAAAAGATGGCTTCAGGAGGTCGCCCTACGTGAGCAAGCAATCAATAAGCGGAGTATATGTATTCGCAACCAGCTCCTTTGGTATCAATTACAGTGGAGAATTTATAAAGGCAATCGGCAAAGCAAATTTAGAGCTAGACGTCTCTCTTCTATCGCCAAACTTCGTCAATAACTTCTTTGGCTTAGGAAATGAAACAGATTTTAATGAAGAACGGGGTATCAATTATTATCGCACAAGATTCGAGGCTTATCTAATTCACCCCAAAGTCGTTTTTAATTTGGGCGACTTTACTCAAATCAAATTTGGAGCACGAGCCTATGGAGTCAATATTATTGAAAGCCAAGATAGGTTTATCTCAGACTTTCCGAATAATGGACTAAACCCCAACGGTCTTTTTGACTTCAAAGCTTTTGCAGGCCCAGAAATTGGCTTAGAAACTGAAACGCAACCCGAAGTGCTCAACCCTAAAAGTGGCGTCAATTTTAATCTTCTGTATCGCTACAGCGGGGGCTCAATGACAATTCAAATAATTCATCAAAATTGATTTCAAATTTTGCATTTCGCTGGACTCCCGTTGCATACGGCAGAACAACTTTTGCTGCAAGGGTTGGGTATGAGAAGACGTTTGGTCAATTTGAATTCTTTCAGGCAAGCCGACTTGATGGTTTCAATACGTTAAGAGGTTTCAGAAGATACAGGTTCTCAGGTAGTAGTAGCTTTTATACACAATTCGATATTAGAATTGAACTTGCACAATGGAATAACTACATACTCCCCTCAACAGTAGGGCTCATACTTTTTAATGATGTAGGAAGGGTTTGGTTAGAAGGTGAAGAATCTAATACATGGCATCATGGATATGGTGGTGGCGTTTACCTCATTCCCTTCAGTCGATTCGCTGTGAATCTATTGCTGGCCAATTCAAAAGAGGGTCTTCTTCCTCTTATTAAGTTAGGGTTTTACTTCTGATTCAATCGGCAGAGTCACAATAAATTCTGCCCCTTTTCCTGCATCCGAATTCAATTCTACATTGCCGTTATGCATTTCTATAAATTGCTTAACGATTACCAGACCTAAGCCGGTACCTTCGATATCACCAACATTTGATGCTCGGCTAAATGACTCAAAAAGCTCCTGTTGATCTTTCTTTGGTACTCCTATACCTTCGTCCTCAATCCTAAGCACTACAGCCTTCTTCTTGAACTCAATAGTCACTGTAGGATCATCTTTGCCCTCAGAGTATTTGAGCGCATTGATGACCAAATTAGAAATAGCATGTGATACCAGCTGACTATCTAATGACATTTGAACTTCCTTGCCCTTTACGGTCAACTGAACACTTCTATTCGGATGTGGAATTTTCGCTTCTACAATCACCTGTTTCACAATGTTTACCAAAGAAGTGAAGTCCTTATTAAGCTTCGTTTTCCCGACATCCAACCTACCTAATGTAAAGACGTCCTTTAAAAGAGAATTGAGCCTTTCGAGTTCTGTTCTTATTCGACCCACATGTTTTAAGAGTTTTTGATCTGTAGAATCCGCTGTATTATCGAGGTACATACTGATGAGTTCATTACTTGATTGAATTGTTGTTAGTGGCGTTCTGAACTCATGCGAAGCCATTGAAATAAAGCTAGACTTTAATTTACTAAGCTGTCTTTCTTTTTGAAGCGCCTCTATTCTTTCTGAAATATCTCTAGTAGAACTCTGAAGTAGATCAACCTTGTTCTTTTTATTCAAAATGGCGGTTAGAGAAGTTTCCACCCATAGCCACTGTCCTTCTTCATTTTGAATCTCATAGGTCATCTTCACGTCCTTTCCTCGGTTAAGGGCTGTCTGCTCAATCGTTTGTGTGATTACTTTGCGGTGTTCCTCCCTGATCAGCTTTAACGGGTTGGTACCGCGAAGCTCTTCCTCACCATAACCCAAAAGACGTTTGCACGATGGCGAGATAAAGACCAATTCACCATCTATTTTGTGAAGTCCAATAACATCACCTGAATTCTCTGATACCAACTTATACTTTTCTTCTTGAAGCTTTAGTTTTTCTTCAGTTTGAAGCTTGGCTGTGACATCAATTTTATTGGTTCTGACGTATATAGGAGCCCCAGAATCATCAAGAATAATTCCACCACTTAATTCAACCCACCTGAACTCACCATTTTGATGTCTCATTCTGAACACCGCGGTGGCTTCTTTTTGTTTGTTTTCAATTGCTGCGGCAAAGCCCTCTTCGACTAGTTGCCGGTCGTCAGGATGAATGAAGTCAAGAGTATTCTTACCTATTACATCCAATGGTTCATAACCCAACGTATCCTTCACAGAAGGTGTCACAAATACATAATTCCCATCTAAATCCATCAAGGAAACCACATCATGAGAATTCTCAGTGATCAACTTATATCGTTCTTCACTTTCCTTCAGCATTTCTTCAGCCTGAATTCTCTCGGTCACATTTCGGGTAGATGTTTGCAAATACATCACATCTCCACGTTCACTGAATATGGCCCCTCCTGTAGATTCAAGCCATATCTTATATCCATCTTTATGAGTAGCTTCATAAACTATTGTGATGCTCTCTTCTTTCTTTTTAATAACCTGAAGCATGGCATCACTTACCTTTTTTAAATATTTCTCTGTAATGATCTCTTTAAGCCTCAAACTCAGGAGCTCTGTTGGTTCATATCCGAGGATATCTTTACTGGAAGGACTAACGAAAACAAAATCTCCTGTTACAGACTGAAGACAGATACAGTCTTTAGAGTGCTCAGAAATCAGTTTATATTTTGCTTCACTTTCTCTTAGCTTAGATTGAGCGAGTTTCAATGAAGTAATATTAGAAATAGAGCCCACAACCCTTATTGGTTCTCCAGCCTTGTTATAGAGCAGCTTACCTTTTATCAAAACATAAATTACCTTGCCCTTATTAGCAAGTAGCCTGGATTCAACGGTAAAATCTGATGATTTTCCCTTTATCTTTTCTTTATAGATGTTTAGAAAAAGAGAATAATCCTCTGGATGGAGATATTTTATCATCAGTTCTTTATCCAATGGATTATGAACCGGTTCTAGCTCCATGATCTCCCAAAACTGAGGAGACAAATACGAAGACTTTCTTATAAAATCATACTCCCAAATAACATCGTTCGTACCCTCAACAGCTAGTTGATATCTATCATTGGATTGTTTTAATTCTCGTTCTAGCTGTTTTCTAAATGTAATATCCTGAAGAATAGTAATGTAACATTCAGTATCGTTGAATTCTAGAGGCATCGTAGAAGCACTTACCCAAAATTCCTCCGACTTCTTATTCATCAACACCAATTCGTGATTCTGAATGTGTCCTTCTCCCTGAAGCTTATTGATGTATGATTTACGCCCTGAAAAACTTTGATAGAATTGAATCAGTTTCTGACCAAGAAAATCTGAGGGACTCATACCAAATACCGAGAAGAGAACTTCGTTAGCAAATATGATCTTACCCGATTTTTTTTCAGAGATAAAAACTGGGTCAGGCAAAGCATCGACAATACTTTTTAGGCGTTGCTGGCTCAATTCTAGGTTCATCCGGTTTCTCCGAATGGTGTCAATGTCAAAGGTTATGCCGTCTAAACGAATAGGCCTGCCATCTGCATAGAGTACACTGAGTCGGTTTCGGAAATAATGATATCCCCCATCATTTTTCTGGAATCGATAGGCATAATCTCCTTTTCCAGTGCTTAGAGAATTCACAAACTCCTCCAAAACACGGTCCCGGTCTTCCTCATGAATTTTTTGTTGCCATTCCTCAATGGTTCTTGGAAAAGTGCCAAATTCTCCACCCCTATTAGGCTTCTCCAAAGGGTTGTTATGATAGGTGATTTGATAAGGTTCATGACTAAGATCAATGGACCACACAACCTCCGTTAGGTTCTGAACAACTGACTCTAAATCAGTAATATCACTGTTTACATCAACAATATTGTTTAATGAATCTTTAATTATGTTGTCCATCACCGATAATCCTATTAAAAGCTTAAATTCAGTATTTTTAAATTACAATTTTCGTACTTTTCGCCAAAGTATCTATTAAAACAGATATTCACCTAAAACAATATTTTTTCCAATGGAATCTTCATATCTCAATAGCCCCAGAATTCTCATTGTAGAGGATGAACCATTTATTGCAGAAAACTTACAAGAAATGCTGAGCATATTTGGTTACGAAAACACTGAGATTGCCAACTCGGCTAATCAAGCTATTAAAGCTATCAAAGTTTCGCGACCTGACTTAGTACTCCTTGATGTAAAGATCAAAGGAGATCAGGATGGCATTGAACTTGGAGGCATTATCAAAGAGCAATATCAACTACCATTTGTTTATATTACTTCTTACTCAGATAAAGAAACTGTAAATAGAGCTAAGCATACGCAGCCGTTGGGCTTCATTGTTAAGCCATTTACTAAAGATGATGTGTATGCTGCCATCGAAGTGGCTCTTTACAATAAGAATAGAATAGCCGCAAAAGGAGGAAGCACAAACATACTCGCGAGCAGCAATCCGACCACCTATAATAATGATTCGATCTTTATTAAAAAGAAGGGCATGTTGGAAAAAGTGCTTTATGAAGACTTAAGGTGGATCGAGGCCGATGGCAATCACATTACCGTAAATGTAGATGATGGGCGAGCTTATACCATACGTAAGTCGCTCAAGGAGATCACTGATAAATTACCGAAGGACAGGTTTCTGAGAGTTCATAAATCATATGTTGTCTTGGTGGACGCAGTGACTGCCATCGACACCAGTTTTGTCTATTTAGGAGAGAAGAATATCCCGATCGGTCGTTCTTATTACAATGCATTTACCGCAACTTTGAATACGATCAGCGCAAGTTAATTGCGCCTGTATTCAAGTATCTGCACATTCTCGGCATTATTGATCTCACTAATAGTGAAAAATCCGCTTTGATCATTTTTCCAAGCTATGGCTTCTCCTTGAGGCTCAGGCGTGTAATTCAATCTTAGGGGTGGTTGCGCTAAAAGCTCCTCTATGCTTTCATTGGCAGATTTTTTCCAATAATAAATGTTTTGATAATTCTTGATCAGTACCTCGTTACCATCGGGACTTATGTCTCCTGCAGTAGTAAAGGTATGCGACAATACTCGAACCCTCTCTGCTGTATCCAATTCTGTAGTGTTTTGAGGAAATGGCAGCTTATATAAAATTACACTCGGCTCTCTTTTCGTCACAATAAATAGATCTTTAGTATTCGGATCTACCATCAAAGTTTCTGCATCTCTTGGGCCATCCTCGTAAATGAACTCTATGGTCTCGATATTACCTAATGTAGTGTCTGCAGGGAGATCAAGCTGAATTTGCCTTTGCTGATTGCCGGCACCCAGCGTTCTGAATCTAATTGAAACATCTGGTTCTGGGGTTCTATAAATTGAAAGGCTAGCACGTTGTGCTCTATTATCTCCTATGTCAGCTACGTACAAATAGTCTATCTGATCAACAGGACCAGGACCCACTGCCATATCCTCCCAATCTATATTGTCTACGCCATCAAGTTGATACCTCCCTGAATCTGCTCCAGCTGGTGTAATTAAATAAAGCACAGGATCTCCTCCACTATCATTATGAGACCAATAAAAATCTGGATTCGACCGACTATTGGCTAAACCCGAAGCTTCATCTAAGTCTGGTAAATCAAGCGTTCCTGTAGAGGTTCCTAACCCAAATTGATTGGATACTTCCGAATCGTCTTGTTGCGGATTTGGGTCTACCTCATCAGATTTGCATCCCTGAACGGTTATCAAAAGTGAAAATAGCAGACTTAATGGCGTATTGAGTAACAAGGATTTTGTAGGCAACTGCATATTCATTAAACTCAAATACCCATAATTTAGTATCTATTTCAGTGAAGCACGAACCTTGGCTACCTTTATTTCGGTTATCATTTCCTCCGCATCGTTGCCCCAAGAGTTCATAACATAGTTCAACACATCGGCAATCGCTTGATCATCTAGGCCTGAGGCAGGCATCACCTGATTGTATTTTTTGCCATTAACGGTGATTTCACCTTGCAGACCTTCAATCAATGATTTGATCGCCCTATCAGTATCTTCCATGAGATAATCAGACTTAGCTAATGGAGGAAAAACACCCGGGATTCCTTGTCCTTTATCCATATGGCAAGCCAAGCAAATTCCTTGATACTCTCCTTTTCCTCGCTCTATACTTTGTTTTAGCGCACCGTCTTGCGTTGTGAAAGCCGCTGATATTAATAATAGTGCTATAAGTACCGAGGTATATTTAATTCTTTTCATTTCAATATTTTTTATGCTAAATCAATTTCAACTTGATTCTTTAATAGGTCCTCAAACTCCTCTCTTTGTCTGATTAAATGGGCCTTTCCATCAAAGATAAGTACTTCTGCTGGTCTCAATCTGGAGTTATAATTTGATGCCATACTAAAAGCATAAGCACCTGCATTTTTAAATGCTAGTATATCTCCCTCCTTGACCTCGTTGAGTTTTCTATCTAAACCAAATGTATCGGTTTCGCAGATATATCCAACCACGGTATACACCCGCTTAGTCCCATTTGGGTTTGAAACGTTGAAAATCTCATGATAGGCATCATACATCATTGGTCGGATCAGGTGATTCAAGCCAGAATTTACTCCTACAAATGCTGTTGCCGGAGTGGTCTTGATCACATTGGTCTTGACCAAAAAATGCCCGGATTCGCTTACTAAAAATTTACCAGGCTCAAACCACATTTCAAGAGGCCTGCCATAATTCTCACAAAACTCCTTAAATACTTTGCTGAGTTTTTCACCAACCTCCTCAATGTCAGTTGTAATATCGCCCTCTTTATAAGCCACTTTAAAGCCGCTTCCAAAATCAATAAACTCCAATGATTGGAAGTGATTTGCTGCATCGAACAGAATATCTGCTGCTCTTAAAAAGACCTCAGCATCCAAAATATCTGAACCGGTGTGCATATGAAGGCCTGTTACATGGATTCCATAGGTCTTTACTACCCTTTCTATATGAGCCATTTGATAAATGGAGATCCCAAACTTAGAATCTGCATGACCAGTTGATATTTTCTTATTCCCACCAGCCATAATATGTGGGTTCAAACGAATACAAACTGGCACACTATCATGATAGGTATCACCAA
This sequence comes from Roseivirga sp., assembly GCA_965659985.1. Classification (GTDB taxonomy): domain Bacteria; phylum Bacteroidota; class Bacteroidia; order Cytophagales; family Cyclobacteriaceae; genus Roseivirga. Next base: position 31,800 of record CBFHYE010000164.1, read on the forward strand.
ATTGCTCTAGTAGAGAAATATTGTCAAGATTGATCATTACTCCTAATTCAACCCCTCTTTTGACCTCATCAAAATCAACGCAGTTGGGTGTATACAGGATTTGCTCTGGTTTGAAGCCCGCGCGAAGCCCTAGTTGTACCTCTTCAATTGATACACAGTCGAGTTCTGAACCATAAGTTCTTAGTAATTTCAAGATCGAAATATTGGTCAAAGACTTGCATGCATATTTCACACGCATGTTCACCCCTGCAAAAGCTTTTTGAAGCTTCTCCAATTGCGATTTGATCTTATCCGCATCATACACATAAAGCGGTGAATCGTACGTTTTAACAAGATCAAGGACATCTACACCTTGTATCGAATATTTATCATTGACCAATTCCATGACTTGAAATTTAGGATGCCAAATATAAGGTTTAGCCCATCAAAAAAGGGAAGTACCTCAAAATACTTCCCTTTCGACTATATGAAATCAATCTATTTATTCCACAATTATTCTTTTCGTCAATGCCTTATTCCCTTGGATAACTTTCAATACATAAATTCCTTTCCCTTCATTAGTTAAGTCAATTCTTTTCTCAAGCGCACCATTTTCAGGTGTACTTAGCCTGTTGTAAACCTCATCACCATATTGATCTACGATGATCAACTGAACAGGCTCATCACTTAAAGTATTTAATTCTAAATCAAATCGTCCATCGCTTGGGTTTGGATCAAAACTAATATCATTAAGCTGAAGTGTTTCCATATCATCAGTGCCGACCAAGGCTTTGTCTTCATCCCGGGCAGCTCGAACATATACTTTAGCCCTTGTGATCACTTTAACATCTTCATCATCTTGGCCGTGCCAAGAACCAAACCCTCCCTTCCCAGGTGAACCAAAGTCGAAATCGAATTGGAATTGATCGAATTTGTCCTTTAAGGCGTCTTGCAAGGAATCAAGATCAGTGATCTCCTCGCCATTATAAAAAAACCTACCATTATCATTTCTGAACTGA
>CBFHYE010000165.1:0-9560 GCA_965659985.1 Roseivirga sp.
AGGACCGAGATGGACTAACCGCTGGTGTATCAGTTGTGCCGCCAGGTGCAGTGCTGAGTAGCTACGTTGGGCAGAGATAAGCGCTGAAAGCATCTAAGTGCGAAACTCCCCTCGAGATGAGACTTCTTTTAAGGGACGTTGGAGATGACAACGTTGATAGGCTGCAGGTGTAAAGGCAGAAATGTCATAGCTGAGCAGTACTAATTACCCGTAAGCTTTCCGTAGTAGGCCGTCCTTTATGCAAGGGCGGCCGCGTTCAACCTAATAACTACGTTCTGTGGTGTGATACTCTTACAGTATATATGTCAACTTAGTTGAAAGCCTTTAGCTTAAAGCTTCAAGTATCACTTGTAACTTTAAGCTAACAGCTTATCGCTAATTAAGATCTTATGGTGATTATAGCGGTGAGGTCCACCTCTTCCCTTTCCGAACAGAGAAGTTAAGCTCACTTGCGCTGATGGTACTGCCTCAAAAGGTGGGAGAGTAAGTAGTCGCCAGTCTTTATCAAAGGTTCTATACGATACGTGTAGAACCTTTTTTTATTTAAAGAGTATTTATCTATGTTGCCCTTCCTTAGAAGATATTGCTTTCATTTAAACACAAAAAGCAGCTACATTGATTTCTCAAAGTTTCGTACTTCTTGTTTTTGAAAACCCAAGTGTACTTCCTTTCCTGAGTTTGGCCCTTATACCAGTCATTGTTCATCTCTTTAATCTGAGAAGAACAAAAAAGGTAGTGTTTTCCAATACCTCACTACTCAAAAAAGTTAAAGAAGAAACATCGTCTAAAAGAAAACCAAAGGAGATACTCATCTTAATCTCAAGAATGATTGCCGTCTTATTAACCGTTTTGGCTTTTGCCCAACCAACGATAAGAAATGGTGAACAATTAGGCGATACAGCCGAAAATGTAATAGTGTATTTAGATAATGCTCCGGCATTGCAGAATACTGTTGAAGGCGAAAGCAGTTTCAATATGGCGGTTAAATATGCACAGAGCATATTGAATGCATATCCTGAAGGAACCAAATTTCACTTCCTGGAAAATAGTTATCAAAACTCTATTCTTACAAACTACACGAAGGAAAGCCTTAGTGAGCGTTTAGCAGAAACAGAGGTGGTTAGTGTTGGAAGGGAACTAGGAGAGATCATAGATAGAATCGAGGCTTCTAATTTAAGGGGGGATGTTTATCTCATTTCTGATTTTAATAAGTTAAGTGAAGAGTTGATTTTAGATTCCCTAAATCACTATTACTTATCTCCTGTCTTGAATAATTTACGAGATGATCTGTTTATTGACACGGTTTATCTTGAAAACGCCTTTTTATCAGGGGATTTTTCGAACCGATTGAATATTAAGGCATCTGCAAATAATAATGATGTCAACAACACCAATGTCCGAGTATATTTTGGTGATAACTTATCAGGTACAATTAATGTCGATATTGAGGGAACTGGGGAAGCACTGTTTGAGATACCAGAGGGTCAATCAAATCTGGATCAAGTAAGACTTGAGATTGAAGACCCGTCTGTGGAGTTTGACAACTCATTCTACTTAAGTATCAATTCTTTGCAATTAACGAACGTAGTTGAAGTCTTTGACCAGTCATCTTCAGATTATATTTCTCAGTTATTTGATGAGAATGAATACTTTAATTTTCAAAGAACATCCTCTTCTGCTTTAGAGAATCAATTGTTAAGTTCTGCTGATATTATTGTGGTAAATGGAGTTAGTCAATATTCCAATCAACTTAAAAATGAATTAAAAAGTGCTTTGGCAGCAGGTGTTAATGTTACGATTATCCCTTCTATGAACTTCTCTTCTGCCCAGCTTTTGGATATTGGAATAAGAATGGTTTCAGATGATCAGCAGGAAATTCAGCTTCAATCACCTGACTTTTCAAATCCATTTTTCGAAGGTGTATTTGAAGAACAGAATGTCAATATGCAGATGCCATTCGCAACGACTGATTATCGCTTACTGAATGCAGAATATGATCTGCTTACCTATTTGAATGGAAGGTCTTTCTTTTCCAAAGTGGCTATTAACAGCAATTTATTTGTTTTTACCACACCTTTTCAATCTCAAAAAACAAGTTTTATAAATCATGCCTTATTTGTTCCCGTTTTTTATCGCTTAGCACTAGGCAGCAAAAGGAATTTCGCAAACTTATATTACTATACTGATAGCGAGGTCGTCACCTTCCCTCTTTCTCAAACCAATTCAAATACCGTTTATAATTTATCTGGGAATGAAGTGAATATTACACCTGATCAAAGAGTAGCCAATGGTCAATTGATCATGAGTTTCCCTAAAGACGAGATTGTTGCTGGTAATTTCCAAGTGAAAAGTGGTGATGAACCAATAGGTTTTATATCATTTAATCAATCTAAAAAGGAATCAAGGTTCAGCGAATCAAAGAATGAAATATTACAAAACCTTGCGGAAATGAATTATGTGACACTTTTGGCTTCTGAAAGCGCCAACAGTTTTGGCAATACCTTGGAGGCAAATCTTATTGGGCAGGCACTTTGGAAGTGGGCATTAGCCCTAGGTCTTTTTTTCCTTTTTGTAGAAATAATTTTAATCCGATATTTGTAGCATGAATTTGCTCATCAAGAGTGCTGAGATTTTAGACGTTCGTTCTCCTCATCACAAATCTCAATTGGATATCCATATTGTAAAAGGTAAGATCGCGAAGATCGGAAAAGACCTCAAAGTTGAAGCCGACCAAGTGGTTGAAGGAAAGGATCTGAAAGTTAGCCAAGGGTGGTTAGATATGCGCGCCCATTTTAATGACCCGGGAACTGAGCACAAAGAAGACCTCCAATCTGGTGCAGAAGCAGCCATGTCAGCTGGTTTTACTAAGGTGCTACTAATGCCCAATTCTGACCCCGTTGTAGATCAAAAAGGAGCCGTAAATTATATTCTTAAATGGTCTAAGTCACAAGCAGTTGATCTTTTACCTTGCGCAGCTGTCACCAAGAAAGCAGAAGGAAATGATCTTACTGAGATCTTGGACTTGAACAATGCAGGGGCTGTTGCTTTTTCGGATGGTTCCTTGCCTATTTGGCACACAGACATCATGCTGAAGGCCTTACAATATCTTCAGAAATTCGATGGAACTTTGATCAATCGAGCTGAGGATAAAATGCTTACCGCTTTTGCACATATGCATGAAGGGAGTGTGAGTACGGGTATGGGCCTAAAAGGAATGCCTGTACTCTCCGAAACAATAATGATAGCGCGAGACCTAAAGCTTTTGGCATATGCTGGGGGCAAATTGCATATTAGTATGGTTTCTGCAGGAGAAAGTGTTGAGCTTATTCGAGAAGCTAAGCAAAAAGGGCTTCAAGTGACTTGCGATGTCGGTGTTAATTATCTTAAATATACAGATGAAGATGTTGAAGGATATGACACCAATCTAAAAGTAAATCCACCTTACAGAACGGAAGAAGATAGAAAGGCTTTGATTGATGCCGTACTTGACGGTACAATTGACGTTATCGTTTCCGATCATCAGCCACAAGATGAAGAAAGTAAAAAACTAGAATTCGATCTTGCCGAATTTGGGACGAATAATCTTCAAGGGTTTTGGCCAATAATCAATGAAGTATTTGCTGGTCAGTTGGAGAAGGTAGTTCCATCATTTACAGAAAACGCCCGTAAAGTATTAGGCTTAGAATCTCACATTATTAAAGAAGGGAATTTGGCAGATGTTACAATTTTTGACACTCAAGAGAAATGGAGTTTTGATGCAAGTACGAATAAGTCAAAATCGATTTATTCTCCTCTATGGGCAAATGAGCTACAAGGCAAGGTGCTGGGTATTGTAAATAAGGATGCTTACGAACTGTTTTAATGAAACTGCATCCAGGAATTAAAAAAGTAACATGGACCTACGGCCTTTCTGGTACCGCCATGTTAATTCTCGCCTTTGCTGTTTTCTATTTACTTGGCCAACAACCATGGAGGAATTTGATTTCCTTTCTTTTGGATGCAATAATCATTGGCTTCTTTTTAGTGCTAGCCATTAGAGACTTTAAAGTAAATCAGAACGGGGGAGAGCTTCGGTTTTATCATGGTATGACCGTTGGCTTTTTGACATTCTTTCTGATGGCTGCTTTATATGCAATTGCATACGCTATTTTTGTCTATTTGATATCGCCCGATTTCATAAATACCTACGTTGAACTCGCAATCGAAGACCTTAATAGCAGAAGAGAGATTCTCACTGAAAACATAGATCGAGACCCTCAAGAATTTATGGAAGAGCAAATTAGGAATGTCAAGGCAATCACTCGCTCACAATTGGTTTTGGATGTGTTTTTAAAGCGCTCTTTGATCGGCTTTTTTCTGACCCCAGCAATTAGTATTGTTTTTAGAACGAACCAGCGCTAATATTTTGCGCTTATCTCCTAATAGCTTCATTTAAAAAGTTTTTAGTCGTGATTTGGTAATGTTGAGCTATACTTATTAAAAATTAGTACATTCAATTCATCAACCTTAATTATTAAAAACATGTCTGAAGAAATATCAAAATCAGCATATAGTCGCAAATGGGGTCTTATTTTTGGCCTAGTCAGCGCAATCATATTTATAATAACGTCAGCCGCACGCCTTAATCTAGGGTTTGCTGGTGGTGCCATTTCATGGGCAGTCGTTATTGGAATGCTTGTGTTAGCGCTGAGAGAATTCCGAACCGATAACGAAGGCTATATGACCTTTGGCCAAGGCTTTAACATTGCTTTTATGGTAGCACTAATTGGTGGAGTCGTTAGAGCAGTAATTCAATATGTTTATTTGATGATAGACACTGAGTTTATGACTTGGCAAAAGCAAATTCAGGAAGAGACAGCGGCTTCTTTTGGAGCACCAAGTGATCAAGCACAACAAGTGCCGAGTTCTATGCAAAGTTTTATGGATTTCACCCAGACTCCAGAATTTATTTCCATAGCCAGTGTTATTGCAGCTATATTCGCTGGATTGATTTTTGGCGCGATCGTCTCGGCCGTATTGAAGAACGAAGCAGAAGAATTCTAGCATTTTGATACAGATATCTGTTGTAATACCAGTTTTTAACGAAGAGGAATCTTTACCAGAATTAGCAGAATGGATAAGCCGTGTGATGAACTTACATGGCTTTTCTTATGAGCTGATTTTCATAGATGACGGCAGTAATGACAATTCTTGGTCTGTGATCGAAAAATTGTCTAAAGACTTACCTGTTAAGGCGATCAAGTTCAGTCGAAATTACGGAAAGTCAGCGGCATTGAATGTTGGCTTTAAAAGAGCAATCGGTGAAGTTGTAATCACTATGGATTCTGATCTTCAGGATAGTCCTGATGAAATACCCGAGTTGTATCAAATGATCAAGGATGGAAACCATCTGGTCTCAGGCTGGAAGAAAAAGCGTCATGATCCGATCACTAAAACAATCCCATCAAAATTCTTTAACCGTGTGACCAGGATGATTTCGGGGATTAGGCTTCATGATTTTAATTGTGGGCTCAAGGCTTACGATCAAAAGGTGGTCAAGAGCCTAGAGATCTATGGCGAAATGCATCGTTACATTCCTGTGATTGCCAAAAGAAATGGATTCACGAAGATCACGGAAAAGGTTGTGGAGCATAGAGCAAGAAAATATGGTACCACAAAATTCGGTATTGAGCGGTTTGTATATGGGTTTTTAGACCTAATTAGTATTTCTTTTGTCTCTAAATATAGAAAGAGACCGATGCACTTTTTCGGCACACTTGGTACTATATCCTTTTTGGCTGGTTTTGCTTCTGTGCTTTGGATGATCTGGAAAAAAATCGAAGCCATTTATTTTTTAGAAAATGCACCCTACAGGGAAGTTGTAGATCAGCCATTATTTTTTATTGCTTTGATTGCTATTATTATTGGTGTGCAGCTGTTTTTAGCCGGATTCATTGGTGAAATGATGGCTATGAATTTTAATTCTAAAAAAGACTACATCTTTGAAGAGACCATAGGTGTTGATCAATGAGATTTTATTCTATCGTCATTCCTGTTTACAATAGACCTGATGAAGTGAATGAGTTATTGAATTCACTGGTAAGTCAGCACTATTCAAATTTTGAGGTTTTGATCATTGAAGATGGGTCAAAACTAAAATGTAAAGAAGTGGTCGATAGATACACTGATCGTTTAGATATCAAATACTTTTATAAGGAGAATGGGGGGCAGGGTTTTGCTCGAAACTTCGGCTTTGAAAGGGCTAAAGGCGATTTCTACATTGTTTTTGATTCCGATTGCCTGATTCCATCGAATTACCTTACAATGGTAGATTCATTTCTCAATAAAAACCTCGTTGATGCTTTTGGGGGGCCTGACAAAGCGCACCCATCTTTTAATGTGCTCCAAAAAGCCATTAGCTATTCAATGACATCTCCTTTTACCACAGGCGGTATACGCGGGGGTAAAAATCATGTGGGTAAATTCCATCCAAGGAGTTTTAATATGGGTATTTCAAGTGAGGTATTTGAAAAGACCAAAGGATACAAGATCACTAGAATGGGTGAAGATCTTGAATTTAGTATTAGAATTATTAATTCGGGATTTAAAACTGCATTGATTCAGGAGGCTTATGTTTTTCATAAAAGAAGAACAAGTCTATCACAGTTTTATAAGCAATTACATTTTTTTGGGAGAGCTCGTATAAATGTGAATAGATTCTTTCCAGGTGAGGTCAAAATGGTTCATTTGCTGCCTTTTTTCTTTGTTGTGGCCTGTTTTAGTTGGCTCAGTACATGGTTTTGGCAACACGATCTTTTTCGATTAGGCACTTGGGTATTAGGCCTATTTTTTTCTTTGATCCTGATCCATAGTACTTTAAAGAATAAGAGTCTGGCTGTGGGCTTAACAAGTATGCTTACAAGCTTTATTCTACTGTTTGCTTATGGAATGGGGCTAATTGCAGAACGCTTTTCACCGAGAGGTGATCAGCCTTTTGCACAGAAATAAATAATCTCTTTTTCTGGTAATGCATAGCGCTTTACCTTCTCTTCGTCCATTTCCATAACGAAATGATCTTCGGTCACTTTAAAGCCAGCCTTCTCTAATCGTTTACCATAGTCTAGTCCAAAGAGTCTCACGTGGTCATCTTGCCAATAAACACGCTCGCGTTCTTTTGGATCAGTAATTGTCGGGTCTTCTAGCGTTGTCTCTCTACTGTAATCTTGAGGTGATTGAATGATGGCCCATCCTCCTGGCTTTAGGACGCGATGAATTTCGCTCATGGCTTTGATGTCATCATCAACATGTTCCATTACATGATTGCAAAAGACTACATCAAAAGTATTCTCTTCGAACGGAATCTCATGTACATCCATTTTAACGTCCGCCAATGGACTTTCAAGATCAGCACTTGTATAATCAATATTCTCCATTGCTTTGAAACGTTTGATAAAGCAAAGTTCAGGAGCAATGTGCAACAGCTTTAAGTCGTCTGTGAAGAAATTGGTTTTTTCATTGAGGTAAAGCCACATTAGACGATGCCTTTCTAAGGAAAGAGAATCTGGGCAAAGTGCATTTGGTCTCGGATTCAATCTGCCATAGGGTAAAAACTTTCGATATGATATTTCGCATATCGGGCATTCAACCTTATTGCCCCTCATAAAAAGACTTATGAATCTCAGGACATAGTGGCTAAAGTATTGTAAATACTTGCGAGGAACATGTCTGAGGAAAAAACTTATAATTCTTTTCATTTGAATTTTGTGCAAAGATATAAAAGAGCGCCACTTTTCTAGTCGCCACTCATAACTCCAAAAGCCTGAAGATATTCAATTATAACCGCTCTAATAAATATGGAATAGCGGACTAAACTTTGGTTCTTTTTGATTCATCTAAATAAGTGAATGTGAATAGTATGGACGGTAAAACAAATAGAACCGACCATCCGTTTTGAGCATTAAACAATACCTAGTAAGCATGGCTATAAATTATTTCAGAGGTATAACTGATTTATTAGTGGAAGAGCAACTAGGTCTCAATGCATTAATTTCGCATACCTAAAAGACTAGAAAAAAATGAAAAAAAGACTGATCATCTTTGGTGGAGTAATTATCGTAGCCATCGTAATTGCCAGTATGGTATTTAACACCTCTTCGAATGAAGACGGAGCGGCTCTATTTACTACTGCCGAAAAGGGGGAGTTTACAATTGAGGTCACCACTACTGGTGAATTATCTGCTGAACGATCTACAAAAATTATTGGCCCTGCTAATGCTCGCGAATACGGTATCAGACAAATGACAGTTCAAAGCCTAGTAGAAGAAGGTACCCAGGTTAGCGAAGGTGATTTTGTAGCCCAATTAGACAGAGGAGAACTCTATGACAAGATCCAACAAGAGAAGGATCAATTGGATGGTCAGATCGCAGAATACGATAATGCCAAGATCGACACGGCTTTGACGCTTAGAGGTGAAAGAGATAAGTTGATCAACTTAGATTATCAAATTGCAGAGAAAGACTTGCAATTAGAGCAGTCTCAGTACGAGCCACCGGCAACGATTCAGAAATACAAAAATGAGCTTGAAAAGCTTAAGAGAGACAAGCAACGTGCAATCGAAAACTATCAGCTTAAAAAAGAGCAAGCGAAGGCACAAATGATTGAAGAGACTGCTGACTTGAGAAGAAGGCAAGTAAGATATAATCAGATGAATGATCTGTTGGCTGAGTTTACTATTTATGCACCTCAGGCAGGTATGGTTATCTATGCGAAAGGTGGTTTTGGTGGAGATAGAATCACTGAAGGTTCAACCATCAGTCCTTGGAGTCCTGAAGTTGCGGAGCTGCCTGATCTATCAAGCATGATCTCAACGACCTACATTAATGAAGTAGATATTAGAAAAGTGAAAGTTGGTCAGCCAGTTGAAATTGGTTTGGATGCTTTTCCTGAGAAAGAATTGTCTGGTAAGGTGATCAGAGTAGCAAGAGTTGGTCAGCAAAACCCTAACTCTGATGCGAAAGTATTTGAAGTAGTGGTAAGAATTAATGAGAGTGATCGTGAATTAAGACCATCGATGACCACAAGTAATATCATTGTTACGAAAAAACTTGATGATGTGGTTCATATTCCTTTGGAGTGCCTTCATGTAAGAAATGACTCCATTAATTACGTGGTAAAGAAGAATGGAACATTGCAAGAAGTGCTGATTGGAAGCACCAATAGTAATGAAGCTGAGATTCAATTAGGTATTGAAGCAAATGATGTGCTTTATCTTTCACTACCAGGCTTTGCTGAAGAAAGAGACGTAGAGCTTTTAGCAGAATTAGACGGTAAAAGAAACCTAAAGCCTGAACCAGCTGAGCCACAGGAAGAAGACCAATGGTTGATGCCTGATGGCACACCAATGTCACCACAAATGATCGAAAGATTGAAAGAGCGTGGAATCACAAGCCCTGCTCAAATGAAAGAAATGTTCAAAGGTGGTGGCGGAAGACCTAGCGGTGGCCGTCCTGCAGGTGGAGGAACAAGAGGAAGTCAAGCCGGAAACTAATGGCGATGATGAACAAAAAGAATTTACTGTCCA
>CBFHYE010000166.1:0-11501 GCA_965659985.1 Roseivirga sp.
GTGAAATCCGGGAAGGGTTGAGGCATACCGCCCTCAGCAACGGACTTTTCACTCAATGGGCCTACAGCAGACCAGAAGCAGCCTTCATAGACATTCTGATCTAGTGGGGTTCCAGTACGCAGACATTCGATGATTCGGTAGCGCATGATTCCGTCCATACCACCATGACCAGAGTTCTTGGTGCTTTCATTCAGTTTTTTGTAGAGCGGATGATCATACTTTTCTCTCAAAGCGGCAAGTGCTTCTTGCCCTTGTGCCCAGGAGTGATGGCTATCTGTAAAACCTTCCACGCCTCCTTCTAGGGCGACCCTGGTTGGGAAGCCTGCTAGGGTACCTAAAGTACCTTGAATCAAATTCAATCTCGAATAAGGTCTTGGGCTCGTTTCGTCCCATTGCACCATCACTGTTCGGCCGAGTTGCGTTTTGATGATGGAGGTGTTTAGGTCTCCACCTTTATAATCTAGCTGATTCCATTTGTGGTCTTCAGCATAATTGGCTTTTGCATATTTCGCCCTTCCTAGGGCAGGAGTAGAATAAGAGACGAGCGTGTCAAAAGTGTCTTCTGTTCTTCCTAGGTTCATGTATTGGGCCACTGGACCTAAACCGTGGGTGGGATAGAGGTTGCCATTTCGGTTGGCATAATGGTGTGTTCGCCAAGAGCCTGTGCCTCGTTCTTGTTCTTCCATTTGAAAACGCAACTCATGGATGTAAGAGGCTTCACCATGTAAAATATCACCGATGAGGCCTTGTCGGCACATGTTGAGGAACATGAGTTCATCGCGACCGTAGTTCACGTTCTCCATCATCATGCAATGCCTGCCGGTGGCTTCTGAAGTATCTACGATCTGCCACATTTCTTCTAAAGTCGTAGCGATTGGGACTTCGACAAAAGCATGGGCCCCTTGCTTCATGGCTTCGATGACCATTGGCGCATGATTTTTCCAGTTCGTGCTGATGATCACCATATCTGGTTTCTGCTCTGTGAGCATCTGCTTCCAGAGGTTCTCATCTCCGTGATAGCGTTTGATGTTTTGATGTCTTTGTCCTTCACCGATGACTTTGCATCGCTCTGCAGAACGATTGGCCCAATCTTCATAGAGGTCGCAAATGGCTACGATCTCGGTTCCTTCCAAAGAGGCAAAATCTCTTGCATGTCCGCTTCCTCTCGCACCAACACCAATCAAAGCGATCTTGACGGTTTCGAGCTTCGGAGCAGCAAATCCACCCATATATTTCGAGCCAGTAGCTCGTTCTTGTGCTTCTGGTGCACAACTATCGAACATTGAGGCTGTGGCGATGGCTGCTGCAGAGAGGGAAGTGGTTCGTAAAAATTTACGTCTATCTAATTTGGACATAGCGATTGAATTCGGTTCAAGACTCAATATAAAGACTTGTCTTTAATTCTGAACGACTACTCGTGTAATTGCTTTTTATAAAATGTCATATCTTATGCTTTATGATCCAAGAACCCATCTACATCCTCACCTTTTTGTGTGGATTGATCTTCGCCAGTGAATGGCTCACCAAAAACACGATACTCAAGCATATTTCCGGGCCGCTTTTGGTCATTATTCTAGGAGCGATATTTGCCAATTTGGGCTTGATCCCTTCAGCTTCTAATGCCAGTCCGGTATATGATGCCATATTTAAATATGTAGCGCCTGCCTCTATCTTCTTTTTACTCTTAGGGGTGAATTTGAAGGAGTTGAAAAAGGCGGGTTTACCAATGTTAGTGGCCTTTGTTCTGGGTTCGGCAGGTACCATGCTGGGGGTTTTAGTTGCGATCAATTTGATAGATGGCGATGTGGTGTTTGGAGAGAATTATGCGGCCATTGCAGGCATGATGACCGGGACCTACACGGGTGGTAGTGCGAACTTCAATGCAGTGGCCTTGCATTATGATGTCGTGCGTGAAGGTGCGATCTACACAGGGATCGTAGTCGCAGACAATATTGTCACCGCCATTTGGATGTTGGTGACCCTATCACTGCCGGCCATTATGATGAAATTCAGACCTAATCCAGTCTTGAAAATGAAAGGTGGAGGTGACGAAGTAGAGGCTTATACAGAAAGAGAACATGTCGGTCCATTAAGATTAGGGGCCATGCTCTTTATTGGCTTAGGTGCGATGTCAATTTCCGATCAGTTGGCTACACCTACTGGAATTCCGTCCGTTTTGATCTTGACTACTATCGCCTTGGTGCTGGCACAAATGAAGTTGATTCAGCAATTACCTGGCGCTAAGCTTTTAGGGATGTTCTCAGTCTACTTATTCTTGGCAGTAGTGGGAGCGTTTTGTGAAGTGACCGCTCTTATAGAAGTTGGTGAACATGCCTTCGATATTTTGCTTTTTACTGTGGTCATCGTTTTGGTACATGGCCTATTTCTAATTCTCTCAGGAATGCTGTTCAAAACGGATTGGTCTATCATCGCCATCGCTTCGCAAGCGAATATTGGTGGTGCGAGTACAGCCCTGGCCTTGGCCAAAAGCTTTAAGCGTAATGATCTTTTGCTTCCCGCTATTCTCGCAGGAAGTTTAGGGACTGGGCTGGGCACTTATCTGGGTTTCTTGGTAGCGGGGCTGTTGTAGTTGCGGCAGACTATAGGCTGCGGGCTTCGGGATAAGTTTCGAGTTGCGAGTGACGAGCTTCGAGTGCGATTGCTTCATCACTCTTTTAGGTGGTTCTTCGCAATGACGTTCTAAAAAAGATGGCTATTTAATTAATCAACCAATAACTGATTTTCAATTTAAACCCATCGCGCACCCTTCATCCCTAAAGGGAGACCGGTGCTTAAATTTATAACCCTTTAAGGGCTGGGTGGATTATTGAATGGAAAACGGATATCAGCATACAGAAGCAAGATTCCCTGATATCCTTTCGACTGCTTACTGATTTCTGATCAACCGATAACTACTCCAGAGATTGCTTCATGACTCCTTTAGGTCATTCTTCGCAATGACGTTCTAAAATTAAGGTTTGCCCAATTAACCCTTAACCGAGCACTAATAACCTAGAACCAACCTACGGTACAGTTTGCCCCTTAGAGGCAGTCCAAAGTTCGAACCATTGCTGGCGTGTAAGCTCAATATCTAGTGCCTCAACGGCTGCTTGGATGCGTTCCATTTTGCCAGAGCCAATGATCGGAATGATGCCTACCGGATGGGCTAATAACCAAGCATACATGATCTGATCGGTCCTGACCTCATGCTGTTTCGCGATCTTATGGATTACATTGCGCATGGTAAGGAAACGGTGGGTCTCAGCAGTGAAAATGGCGCCTCCAGCCAAAGGCGACCAAGCCATCGGATGGATGCGATGTTCTTGACAATGGTCAATCGTACCGTTATCAAATTCGTGTAAGGCTGCAATGGAGATCTCGATCTGGTTGGTTACCAATTTGAAGTCTAAGTATGACTGCAGCGCATTGAACTGACTTGGTACGAAATTGGACACACCGAAAGCTTTGACCTTACCTTCACTTTTTAGTTTATCGAAGGCTTTAGCGACTTCTTCAGGATTAATGAACGGATCGGGACGATGCAAAAGCATCACGTCCAGCTTATCTCTTTTGAGCATCTTCAATGAATTCTCAGCTGACCACACGATATGCTCATAGCTGGTGTCATAGTGTTTGATGTAGTGCTTCGGTCGGTTCTGTGACATCAGCTTGATCCCACATTTGGTCACGATCTTTAGCTTGTTGTTCAACTCAGGAACCTGAGCCAAGGCCTTTCCAAATAATTCTTCGCAAGTATAATCGCCATAGATATCAGCATGATCGAAGGTATCGATACCCAATGCCAAACAGTCTTCTACGAGTTTGATAATGTCCTGGTCAGACATGCGCCATTCAGACAATCGCCATACACCATGGACAAGGTTTGAGATGCTGACTTCATCATTGAGTTGGATCTGCTTCATGATTCCCTGATTTTTTTACTAAAATTGGAAGAAGAAATCAGATTCGAAACCCTAACTGGAATAAAGATGCTAACGATCTACCATAATCCCCGATGCAGAAAAAGCAGAGAGACCCTTCAACTCATCGAAGACAGCGGTGAATTGGTCACTGTGATCGAATACCTCAAGGAAGTGCCTTCTGCTGATGAGCTCCATAAGCTGGTTGAGATGCTTGACATCAAACCAGAAAAATTGGTTCGCAAGGGAGAGGCCATCTACAAAGAGCAGTTTAAAGGCAAGACCCTTTCTGATGAAGAATGGATCGAAGCCATGGTCGAAAACCCGAAGCTGATCGAACGTCCGATCGTTACCCGTGAGCATAAAGCCGTGATCGGTAGGCCTCCGGAGAATGTGAAAGCACTTCTTTGATTTAGTGATCAGTGTATCAGTTAATCGGAAAACGGAAGATTAAAAATTAGAAAACAGGAAAACAGAAAACAGGGAAGCAGAAATCAGGCTTTCTAATAACTCGCCCGATTAATCAAAAACAATTAATTCCCTCAATTTTCTGCTCAACTGATTCCCCGATTAACTAATAACCGAGCACCGAGCACCAATAACCAATAAGCCCCCGATTTACTGCTCAACTGCTCAACTGATTCCCTGATTCTCTGTTCAACTGATTCCCCGATTAACCAATACCTGAGCACAGGGCACCAATAACCAATAAGTCCCCGATTTCCTGCTCAACCAATTCCCACGCACGCCCTCAATCGCTAAAGGGAAGCCAGCGCTTGATCCAACACCAAGCTTCGAACACCATGCATCAAGCTTCAATATTTTTGAATTTCCCTTTCGACTTACGGATGCGGCAAGAAACCACCTTGTACTCAGGACACATGGCTTCGGTGTCGTGCTCATCGCTGGTGATGATGTTCAGCATGATCTCTGGGAAATGGAAAGTCGAACTTAGAATGCCTGGCTTCATCTCATCCGTGATCTTCGCTTTGATGTCCACCTTGCCTCTCGGGCTTTCAACACAGACCATGTCGCCATCCTCAATAAAGTGCTTTTGCGCATCATCTGGACAGATCAATAATACATCTTCCGTCAAGATGTCGAGGTTGCCTGTTCTGCGTGTCATCGCCCCACAATTGTAGTGCTCCAATTCTCTATTGGTAGTGATGATGTAAGGATAGTCCTCGCCATGTTTCTTTACCTCACGAGATTCTTCCCAGTTCACAAAGGTGAATTTGCCTTTGCCGCCAGCA
This sequence comes from Roseivirga sp., assembly GCA_965659985.1. Classification (GTDB taxonomy): domain Bacteria; phylum Bacteroidota; class Bacteroidia; order Cytophagales; family Cyclobacteriaceae; genus Roseivirga. Next base: position 5,174 of record CBFHYE010000166.1, read on the forward strand.
CGTTTGAACTGCTCACCGTGTAAGATTTGTGAATCGGTGCCATCGGCAGCTACTGGCCATTGCAAGCCATTATCGCCCAGTCTTTCCCAAGTAGCGCCTGCAAAGAATGGCACGATCTGAGAGACCTCTTCCAAAACGCCAGCACCTGAATAATCAGGTTGGTCATATCCCATTTTGCGCATCATTTCAACAATGATTTGGCCATCGGCCTTGGTACCCGGAAGCGGTTCAACCACCTTCTGGACTCGCTGAATTCTGCGTTCGCCATTGGTAAAGGTGCCGTCTTTCTCCAAGAAGCTGGCTCCTGGTAAGACCACAGTCGCATGTTTGGCGGTCTCCGTCATAAAGAGCTCTTGTACGACAAGTAAATCAAGGCTATCCATAGCCTTCATGACCTTGTTGGTATTAGGGTCCGTTTGCACCACATCTTCTCCAATGATCCAAAGAGCTTTGAGTTTGCCTTCAATGGCCGCATTGAACATCTCTGGGATCTTAAAGCCGACATGCATCGGCACCTTCTCCGACTTGTAGAAGGTATTGTATTGATGGTTGACATCAGGATCGGTCACATCCAAATAACCAGCCCCTTGATGCGGTTGTGCCCCCATATCGGCAGCACCTTGTACATTGTTCTGTCCACGCAACGGATTTACACCACAACCTGGTCTTCCTATGTTACCGGTGATCATCGCTAAGTCAGAAATGAGCTGAACGGTGAACGTGCCTTGGTAATGCTCTGTAACGCCTAAGCCGTGGAATTCCATGGCAGCATTGGCCTTGGCATAAGCCAAAGCGGCTTCACGGACTAAATTTTTGTCAACGCCTGTGATGCGCTCATGCTCATCCATATCAAGGTTGAGGATCTCGGCTTTGAAGCCCTCGTAATCCTCACATCGCTGATCGATAAATTCTTGGTCTTGCACATTTTCGGCAATGATGTAGTACAATATCATATTGAGTAGGGCGACATTGGTGCCTGGTCTCAATTGCAGGTGATAGGTCGCGTATTTGGCGAGTTCAATTTTTCTAGGGTCTACCACAATACTGGTGACACCCTGCATGAATTTCTGCTTGATCTTCGCCCCAGTTACCGGGTGTGCGTCCGTAGGATTCGCCCCGATCACGATGATACAATCGGTGTGATCTAGGTCCTGAATAGAGTTGGTGGCTGCGCCAGTGCCGAAGGCACGCTGCATGCCAAGGGCAGTAGGCGAGTGGCACACTCGCGCGCAGCAATCGATGTTGTTAGTACCCACCACCGCACGGATGAACTTCTGCATAAGATAGTTCTCCTCATTAGGCGTTCTGGCAGAAGAGATACCTGCGATGCTATCGGGTCCATCTTCTTTGATGTAATTGTTCAATCGCTCGGCAATGAAATCATAGGCTTCATCCCAAGTGGCTTCTTCAAATTCACCATTGCGTTTGATCAATGGAGAAGTCAGACGGTCCTTATGGTTATAGAATTTGAAAGCAAACCTGCCTTTCAGACAAGTATGCCCACCATTGGCTTCTGCCTCGTAAGGGGCCTGAATGGAGGTGATCTGCCCATTCTTGGTGCTTACTTCTAGGTTACAGCCGACACCACAATAGGTACAGACGGTTCTGGTTTTTTCTTCGCTTTCGCGTGACTTTGACTCAAAGACATCACTGATCGCAGATGTTGGGCAAGCTTGTGCACAAGCGCCACAGCTCACACAGTCACTATCGAAGAAGTTGTCATTGTCGCTTTTGATGATCTTCGAGTCAAATCCTCGGCCCGACATGCTGAGCACAAATTCGCCTTGCACTTCATCACAGGCGCGAACGCAACGATAACAGTTGATGCACTTCGACATATCAGATGTCATATAAGGATGACTCAGGTCTTTCTTGCGGTCGAGGTGATTGGCGCCTTCTGGATAACGCACATCGCGGATACCTACTTCAGCCGCTACATCTTGTAATTCACAATTGCCATTGACTTCACAGGTCAGGCAGTCGAGTGGGTGGTCGGTCAAGACCAATTCCACAATATTCTTTCTCAGCTTTTGTATGCTTTCCGTGTCTGGATAAATGTAATGTCCATCTTGAATAGGCGTATGGCACGAAGCCATGGTCTTGGCTTTGCCGTCCTTGGCTAATGCCACATCTACAGAACATACACGACAAGAGCCAAAGGCCTCCAAGTTGGGCGCATCGCAGAGCGTTGGTGGGCGGTTGCCCGTGTTTCTTTCTAAGAATTGAAGAATTGATTCACCTTCTTCAATGTTGTAAGCCACATTATTGATATAAGCTGTCTTCATCTTCGATTAGTTTAAGTAGGTTTTCAATTCATCATTAAAGTATTGCAATGCATTCTTGATCGGTAGGGGAAGTCCACCACCCAGAGCACAAAGCGAACCGCGTTCGAGGGTGTCGATCAAATCATCGAGTAATGTTCTGTCAATTTTAAAGTCTTCGTCTTGTGCTTTTTTGAACATCTCTTTACCTCGGGTAGAACCTAATCTACATGGGAAGCATTTGCCGCAGCTTTCATGAGCGGTAAAGGCGAACAAGTGCTCAATGTATTTCACCAGTGGATATTCTTCTGGGATACAGATCACAGAAGCATGCCCCAGTAAAAAGCCGTTCTGAGAGAAGCTTTCGAAGTCAACGGTTAAGTCATCGATCTTAGAAACGGGTACTAAGCCACCTAAAGGTCCACCGATGTGCATGGCCTTGATGGGTTGCTTGAAACCTTGGCCCAATTCATCGATCACAGTGCGCAAAGGTGTGCCCATTTCTACTTCGTATAAGCCCGATCGGTTAAAGAAGCTGTCTAAGCATACCAGCTTTGTACCGGTCGATTTTTCAGTCCCATGACCTGCATAGGCTTTTCCCGACTCGGATAAAATGTAATGCAAGGCCGCCAGTGTTTCCACGTTGTTCACAACCGTTGGCTTATTGAAAAGCCCTTGTTGTGTGGGGTAAGGCGGACGTGTTCTTACTTCTGGTCGTTGTCCTTCAAGTGAATTAAGTAAAGCTGTTTCTTCTCCACAGATATAAGCACCCAAGCCTTTCACCACTTTGAGGTCAAAATGGAAGCCACTGCCCATCACATCTTCTCCTAAAATTTTGAGGTCATAGAGTTTTTCAATTTCCTGATTCAGGATGTCTATACTCTCTGGATATTCCCCACGAGCGTAGATGATCCCCCAGTTGGCACCAATGGTAAAACCGGCAGCGATCATCCCGAAGATGACAGCATGCGGTTGTTGCTCCATCAAATAGCGATCGGAGTAAGCCCCGGGGTCACCTTCGTCAGCATTACACACAATGAATTTTTGATCGGCTTCTTCATTTTTACACGCCTCGAGTTTGAAACCCATTGGGAACCCAGCACCACCACGGCCACGAATCCCTGAATTTTTAATGGTATCTAAAGTCTTTTCTGCCCCTTGGGCTAAAGCCTGCTTGAGGGTAGCATAGTAGCTGTCCAAACCAGGGAATGATCGGGTGAGGATTTGTTCTCCATAATGGCCAACATGGTAGTTGTCGTTCGTGCCTTTTTTGTCTTTTAAAAAAGCCTGCCCATCATCTCCCGAGTAATTCTTGCCTTCTGCATTAAAGGCATGGTTCTCATGGCAGCGACCGAGGCAGGTCATGTCACCAATTTCCTCGGCCTTATAATGTGCACCAAGTTTTTCCTTTACCCGTTCTTGTGTGCCTGCCAGCATGCAAGCTGATCCGTTACAGACATAGGCTTTTTTGCCTTGGTTCTCTTCTTTGGCAAAATCGTAGGCTGAAATGGTACCTGTGATATTGGCTTTACCAATAAGGTATTCTTCGGCTAAACCTTTACGGTCTTCTTTAGTGAGATGTCCTCCAGCGGCTTCGGTCAATTGTCCAATTTTCTCAAAAAGATTGTTGGCCATGCCTTTGCGACCGGAGAGGTGACTTAAATTTTTAGACATAGGTGGTTCGTTACGCTAATCAATATAGGGAAATATTGGATTTGATGCACCTGGCGAGAATGTTGAGTGTTAAGTGGTGAATGTTGAATGTTGATTTAGGCTCTCAAAACATCCTTGCTTAACGTCATTCTGAGCCTGCCTGCCGGCAAAGGCAGGGGAGGTACGACTGAAGAATTACCTTATTGCAATTGGTGAATTGTTTCACTTTGCGAGACTAGCCTATGGATAGATAGGGGTAAGCGTTTAGGTTCTTTGAATCTCTTCGGGGTTAAAGGTCTGTGTTATAAATTGATTTTAGAAATCAGATGATCTGATAATCGGAATATCCAGAAGGTTATAATGTAGACTGATTCCCTGTTTTCTGTTCTCCGATTAACCGTTACACCAATAACAATGAACCAATCCCTAGTAACCTAAAATATTCAACATATGCTCATGGGTTTGCTCTTCAGCAAAAAGTTCATAGGTAAACTCGCCATTTTCATCCTTGTCGATCAATAAATGCTTTGGTGCTGGGATCAGACAATGTTGAATACCTCCATAACCACCTAAAGATTCTTGATAGGCTCCAGTATTGAAAAAGCCGACATATAGTTTCTCATCTTCTTCGATCAGGGGAAGAAAAACCTCTGAGAAATGCGTTTCAGAGTTATAATAGTCCATACTATCACAGGTCAATCCACCTAAGTTTACCTTGTGAAAAGGATGGTCCCACTTGCTAATGGCGAATAGGATGAATTTTTGGTTAAGGCCCCAAGTATCTGGTAAATGAGTAATGAAGGAACCATCGATCATGTACCAAAGCTCCTTGTCGTTCTGCTGCTTCTGGTCCAAAATGGAATAAAAGAAAGCACCACTTTCACCAACTGTGTAATTGCCGAACTCCGTGATGATATTGGGTACAGGAACATTGTTTTTATCGCAGATCCACTTGATATTCTCAATGATCTGATCGACCATGTATTGGTAATCGTATTCGAATGTGAGTGAGTTTTTGATGGGAAATCCGCCTCCGATATCAACCGTATCTAATTCAGGGCAGACCTTTTTCAATTCACAATACTGATACATAAAACGGCTCAATTCACTCCAATAATAGGCGGTGTCTTTGATGCCAGTATTGATAAAGAAGTGCAGCATTTTAAGCTTGGCTTTAGTGCCTTTGATCTTCTTTTTATAGTAGCTCATGATCTCGCTGTAGCGGATACCTAAACGAGAAGTATAAAATTCAAAGTTAGGTTCTTCATCAGCAGCAACACGAATGCCAATCTGAAATTTCTTCTTGATCTCCTTTTTATATTCATCCAACTCATTCAGGTTATCGAGTATCGGAATACAGTTTTCAAAACCATCATTGATCATCTCCGTGATGTACTGCGTGTAAAGCGGTCGCTTAAAACCATTACAAATGATGAGGGCTTCCTTGTTGAGCTTTCCCTTTTCATGAAGACTCTTAACGATTTTCATATCAAAGGCCGATGAAGTCTCGATCTGGCTTCCGCTGTCGAGTACTTGATTCAATACAAATTCAAAGTGAGAAGATTTTGTGCAATAGCAATAGGTATAGTCTCCTTTGTAATTATGTTTTTTAATGGCGTTTTCAAACCATTGATTTGCGTTTTGAATGTTCTCGCTGATCTTGGGTAGGTAGGTTATTCGCAATGGAGTACCATATTTATCCAATACTTTTTTAAGAGGAATACCATGAAACTCCAGGTACTTTCCGTTGACCTTAAATTCTTCTGTAGGGAAGTCAAAGGACTGATCGATCAGGTCGAAATAGCTTTTCATTCAATGAGCATTGATATACAAAGCGCAAATATTACAACATTTAACCAATAATTAGCTAGAGAGAAAAGTTTTTGAGGGCCAAGAATATTTCAAGAAAATGCTTCAAACCTCGGTTGATTTTGACAATTTTGCCAATCATAAGCCTATGGAAAGGGTCTAATGACCTAAGCGTTTATGGACAATTGTTTATTAGTGCTTAAATAAAAAATCGTGAGAAAAATACGACTAGTAGAAGTGAGGTCTGAGTTGGCAGCTGGTACGCGCGGTGCAAGCATGGGGATTGATGCCCTCAAGGTAGCAAGTATCAAAAAACAATCGAATTTCTTCATGAGATTTGAGCCCGTAAATGTTAAGGATGAAAACAACTTGTTGTTTGCTGGAAAACCTCAGTTCAAATTTGCCAAGTATGGAGAAGGAGTATTTACGATGGTTAGCAGAGTATGCGATACCATTGCCGAACTCCGAAAAGATAAACTCTTTCCGATAGTGTTAGCAGGCGATCATTCCACGGCAGCAGGCACGATCTGCGGAATCAAGCAGGCTGATCCTGATAAACGATTGGGTGTGATCTGGATCGATGCGCATGGTGACCTTCATTCTCC
>CBFHYE010000167.1:0-7549 GCA_965659985.1 Roseivirga sp.
GCAAAAAATAATAGAATGAAAGCCAATGGCACGCCAATGATCATCCAGTTCAAAAAACTAATGTCGATGCCCTCAGTTCTTAAAAACCCAATGGCTACTGCGTTTGGTGGAGAACCTATAGGAGTCCCCATCCCTCCAATGTTTGCAGCTACAGGAATACAAAGTACGAGTCCTTTTCGGAGCGGATCAACTTCTTTCAAATTTAAAAAGAGTGGAGAAACCAAGGTAATCATCATAGCGGTTGTCGCTGTATTGCTCATGAACATAGAGAAACCCGCAGTAATCAACATCATGCCCAAAATCACCATATGTGGTCTAGAACCGAAGATCTTCAATATACTACTGGCCAAGGCTCTGTCGACTCCTTCTTTAACCGCTGCTCTAGCGAGAATAAATCCACCAAGAAATAGTATCAAAATAGGGTCAGCAAAGGGAGATAGAATTTCCTTATATGATGGGTTTAAGCCTTTTTCAAAACCAACGCCTACCCATCCTCCAGGGTTTGCGAGAAGTATAATTTCTAAACCAATGACCAGTAATGCCGTGGCGAAGAGAGGCAGAGCCTCAGTCACCCATAATAAAGCAGCCAACAGAAAGATACCAAGCATAAAGGCGATCTCCTGTTTCTGACTTTCTAATAGGAAAAGTGTTGCCCCAGTTGATATCGCAAGGCTCCCAAGGAACATCCAAAAGTGTCTTGATAGGATTGGGCGAGGCACATAATCAATAACTCTTAGATAGGCTCTTTTTACCTCATAGCGAAGATGTATCCTCTCAAAAATATTTCGCTTTCTCTGGCTTGCCATAGCTTAATTTATCTCACTCAATATGGTAGGCAATGAAATGACATCATAACAATTGGGCATAAAAAAAGGCAACCGATTGTCGCCTTTTCTTATTCAATATGTATTTGCGTTTTACGCTTTTTCTCCGCTAATGCTAGCTTTTAAATATTCACGGTTCATGCGAGCAATATTCTCTATAGAAATTCCTTTAGGACATTCTACTTCGCAAGCTCCAGTGTTCGTACAATTACCAAAACCTTCTTCATCCATTACCTTGACCATGTTTTGTACACGATCATTGGCTTCAACTTGTCCTTGAGGTAATAAGGCAAACTGTGAAACCTTAGCGGAAACGAAGAGCATCGCTGAGGCATTCTTACAAGTTGCTACACAAGCGCCACAGCCAATACAAGTCGCAGCGTCAAATGACTTATCCGCATCTGCTTTTTCGATTGGAATTGCATTGGCATCCACTGTATTGCCAGAGGTATTTACAGAAACAAAACCTCCTGCTGCCATCACCCTGTCGAATGATGAACGATCAACGACTAAGTCTTTTACTACTGGGAAAGCTTTGGCTCTCCATGGCTCAATATAAATAGTATCTCCATCCTTGAATTCTCTCATGTGCAACTGGCAAGTAGTGATCTCTCTACCAGGCCCATGTGCCTCACCATTGATAAACATCGAACAAGATCCGCAAATTCCTTCACGACAATCGTGATCGAAAGCTACTGGCTCCTTGCCCTCAGTGATCAATTGCTCATTGAGAATGTCCATCATTTCTAAGAAAGAACTATCAGGCGAAATATCAGCTACCTGATAGGACTCCATGTTACCTTTCGCATTTTGGTTCTTCTGTCTCCAAACCTTAAGCGTTAGATTCATTCCGTTATTTGCTGACATATCTTAATCTTATTTGTATGATCTAGTCTTCAATTCAATATTCTCGTACTTGAGGTCTTCTTTGTGTAGTATAGCATCAGAAGGCTCTCCCTTGTACTCCCATGCTGAAACAAAAGCAAAATTCTTGTCATCTCTAACCGCTTCACCCTCTTCTGTCTTATACTCTTCTCTAAAGTGACCTCCACAAGACTCATTTCTTTCTAAGGCATCTCGAGCAAACAGTTCTCCTAATTCCAGGAAGTCTGCTACTCTACCCGCCTTTTCTAATTCTTGGTTGATATTATCTGCATCACCAGGAACATTCACTTCTTTCCAGAATTCTTCTCTCAAGGCTTTGATCTTCACGATCGCATCTTTCAAGCCTTCTTCACTTCTGGCCATGCCGACTTGGTTCCACATGATCTTACCCAGTCGTTTGTGGAAATAATCCACTGATTTTGAACCCTTATTGTTTAAGAAAAAGTCAATCTTCGCTTTCACTGACTTTTCTGCCTCCTCAAATTCAGGAAGATCTGTCGGAATAGCTCCTGTTCGAATATCATCAGCGAGGTAATCGCCAATTGTGTAAGGAAGCACAAAATAACCATCTGCCAGACCTTGCATAAGGGCAGATGCACCTAATCTGTTGGCTCCGTGATCAGAAAAATTGGCCTCACCAATCGCGTAACAACCCGGGATAGTAGTCATCAGATTGTAATCTACCCATACACCACCCATGGTATAATGAACAGCTGGGTAAATTTTCATTGGTTCTTTGTATGGATTGACATCTCTGATCTTTTCATACATCTGGAATAGGTTACCATATTTTGTTGCGATAACCTTCTCTCCCAATTCTCTTACTTTCTTATCATCTGCATCATGAAGCCCTTGAACATTGGCCGTTTCTTGACCATATCTCATTATAGCTGCATCAAAGTCCAAGAAAACTGCTTCACCAGTCTCATTGGTACCTACACCATAACCAGCATCGCATCTTTCCTTTGCCGCTCTTGAGGCTACATCTCTAGGCACGAGATTACCGAAAGAAGGATACCTTCTTTCCAAGAAGTAATCTCTATCTTCTTCAGGAATATCTGTTCCATTAAGCTTACTTTTTCTGATAGCCTCAGCATCTTCTTTTTTCTTTGGAACCCAAATCCTTCCGTCATTCCTTAATGATTCGGACATCAGTGTCAGTTTAGACTGCTGTTCTCCATGCTGAGGAACACATGTTGGGTGAATTTGTGTAAAACACGGGTTAGCGAAGAAAGCCCCTTTTTTGTGAATCTTCCATGCCGCAGAGGTATTCGAACCCATTGCATTGGTTGACAGGAAGAACACATTGCCATATCCACCTGAAGCAATAACAACCGCATGGGCAGAGTGTCTTTCGATCTCTCCTGTGACTAAGTTTCTAGCGATAATACCACGCGCCTTACCATCAACAAGTACAACATCCATCATTTCATGACGGTTGTACATTTTGATCTTGCCTTTTCCTATTTGGCGAGACATCGCAGAGTAACAACCCAATAGAAGCTGCTGTCCGGTTTGTCCTTTCGCGTAGAATGTTCTAGAAACTTGAACACCTCCAAAAGACCTGTTGTCCAAGAGGCCACCATAGTCCCTTGCAAAAGGAACACCTTGAGCCACGCATTGATCAATAATATTGGTAGAAACCTCTGCCAATCGATAAACATTGGCTTCTCTTGAACGATAGTCTCCACCCTTCACAGTGTCATAGAACAATCTGTGGGTAGAATCTCCATCGCCTTGGTAATTCTTTGCTGCATTGATACCTCCTTGAGCGGCAATAGAGTGTGCTCTTCTTGGAGAATCTTGATAACAGAATGCTTTTACATTGTAACCTAACTCAGCCAATGTGGCTGCGGCAGATCCACCGGCCAATCCTGTACCCACCACGATCACATCGATGTTTCGCTTATTGGCAGGGTTAACCAGCTTAATATTGTTTTTATGTTTGGTCCACTTTTCAGCTATAGGACCTTCAGGAATTTTCGAATCAAGAATACTCATGGCTTAGTGTCCAGTTAAATGGTGAAACAAAGCGATAAAGATGAAGCCAGCAGGAATTGCAATGGCGTAAACTTTACCCAACTTCTGAATAAATGGTGTGTACTTTCTGTGATTAGCCCCCATAGACTGGAAAGCAGACTGAAAGCCGTGTAGTAAGTGAAGCGATAGCAACACAAACGATAGAGTATACATACCCACACGCACCGGATCATGAAATTTTTCTACCAATTCTTCGTAGTAGCGGTAGCCACCCTCCTTAGTCATTCCGCTCATATCACCTTGAATGTACTTGGTGTTGATCTCTGGTATCCAGAAATCATAAAAATGTAAGGCGAGGAAAGCTAAAATAACAGCACCACTGATGATCATATTTCTTGACATCCAACTGGCATTCGCTGAGCCTTTCTGCATCGCATATTTATTTACGCCTCGTGCCTTTCTATTTTGTGCTTCTAACACAAAACCGGCAACAAAGTGAAAAACAACAGCGAAAATCAGTACTGGCTGTAAAGCAAACTGTACGGCAGGATTTGTCCCCATAAAATGAGATACCTCATTGAAGATATCCGGAGCAAATACTGATGTAAAGTTGATCAGGAAATGTTGAAGTAAGAATATTAGTAAGAATAGTGCTGAGAGCGCCATGGCGAATTTTCTACCAATAGAACTACTGAATGTTTGTTTCATCCAACTCATTGATGGTCTTCTTTTTTAATCGTCCCAAATTTAGCCTGCAAACGTTACCGAACAAAAGTATTGGGAGCTATAACAATTCTAAATAACACTTTCGTCCGACTAACAGAATGTCAAGAAAAGTTGTTTGAAAGTATAACTAAATATTGATATTGCGTTTAAACCTAAAAGGGAATACAGAATGGGCAAATTTAAGGTACTTCTGTGGGTTTGTTTTCTGACTTTCATCACTACCGATCTTTGGGCTACTCATATTAGAGCAGGTGAGATCACTGCAGTTAGAATTTCTCAATCAAGTCTACGTTACCGTTTTACACTTGTACTCTACAAAGACACAGGCTCTAATGTCGAAGTTGGCGAAGGTGGTATTTTTGACTTTGGACAAGGAAGGACTATAGGCCCTGGGCGAGATGTACTTGCCAATGAATCTGTCGATGGGGGTTTTAGAGAAACAAACATTGGTAATGAGACCCTGATATCAATTATTCAGTTCGATCATACTTTCGATGGTCCAGGCTGCTATGTCATCAGTTATACCGAACAAAATAGAAATGGAGGTATTATCAACATGGGTGGCGCGGCTTCAGAGGATATCCCTTTTCACATTGAAACTGTAATCTGTATTGACCCGCTTTTTGGAGCAAATGGAACCCCCCAATTAACAACTCCACCTATTGATAGAGCTTGTATTGGTTCTCGTTTTATTCATAACCCTGGAGCATTTGATCCTGACGGAGATAGCTTAGCCTATAAGATCGTTACACCAATGCAAAACAGAGGTATTGATGTTACTACATATGTTCCTTTAGATGATCCTACAATTACGGATATTAGGGAAGACGGTGGTGCACCACCTATTTTTGAAATTGACCCACTTAATGGAGACTTGATATGGGACGCCCCACTTTTTGCCGGTGAATACAACGTTGCCTTTATAATTGAAGAGTGGCGTTTTTCAGAATTAACCGGGCGCTATGAGCAGTTAGGTTATGTTACCAGAGATATGCAAATCATTGTGGAGGAATGCGACAACGAACGGCCGGAATTAGAAATACCGCAAGACACATGTATTGAGGCAGGTACATTACTTGAGGCCACGGTTATTGCTCGCGATCCTGATAATAATAATGTGCTATTAGAATCATTTGGTGGAGTATATCAATTGAACAATTCACCAGCTGAGTTTTTAAGTTTACCGAATTTAAATCCACAACCTGAATTCCGCGATCAACCAGCGAGCTCATTATTTAGGTGGCAAACTAATATCAATCATGTGAGAGCACGCCCTTATGAAGTTCAATTTAAAGTATCTGATAGACCTTTCGATCCTCAAGCGCCTTCTTTAGTTGATTTCAAAACTTGGAACGTTCAAGTGGTAGCACCTGCTCCGACCGGACTTACAAGCACAATTGCCTCTGGTAACTCTATCGAATTGAATTGGGATGATTATATCGGTGCAGATTTTGCCCCTACTATGCAAGTGTATAGAAGAGTAGACAGCTATGACTTTACCCCGGAAAACTGTAATGTAGGCATCCCTCCGCAATCTGGCTATGAATTGATCGCTGAACTACCGATTGGTCAAACGAACTATATTGACGATGATAATATTCGCCCAGGCGTCAATTATTGCTATCGCTTGGTGGTGCAGTTTCCTCCTCCAGGTGGTGGAGAAAGTTATGCCTCTAGCGAAAGTTGTACGCTCATTCCACTTGATGTCCCTGCAATAACGAACGTTAGCATAGAGAACACTAGTAATACTAGCGGGGAGATCTTTGTCAAATGGACATCACCATTGGATATTGATCAAACCCTCTTTCCCCCACCATTCAGATATGAACTCATCAGATATGAAGGCTTTGATGGGGTGACTGGTAGAGCCATTGTGACTTCGACAACAGATACTACATTTACTGACACGGGTCTGAATACAGATGGAATCCCCTACCATTATGACGTACGTTTCTATGATGCTGCCGATAACCTGATCGACAGTTCGGCAACCGCCTCTTCTGTTAGATTAGAGGCACTAGGACTAGTTCAGGCTGTTGAGCTTACGTGGGAGGCAAATGTGCCATGGTCAAATAGAGTTCAAGATTTCCCATACCATTATATCTACCGCAATAGAGCAGATGCTGATGCGAATGATGAAAATAATCTAGTGCTGATCGATTCTGCACTTGTCACCGCAGATGGTTTCAAATATGTCGATGAAGGACAGTTCAATGGTGTTGCGCTATTCGATGACAGGGACTATTGTTATTATGTAGAAACGAAAGGCGCCTATGGTAATCCTGTTATTGAAGAGCCTTTCCTCAATAAATCCCAAATCATTTGTATTCAACCTAATGATGAAATACCACCAGACGAACCAGAAATTGAGATCCCTGGAGATAGCACTACAGTAGAAGGACCAGATGGCCCACTCATTGTCTTGGATAATCCAAATTGTGAAAGGTTACAATTCGAACCTTGCGGTTTCTCCAATTTCAGCAATACAATCACCTGGAACCCGACTGGCAATACAGCCGATATCGCGAGCTATAATATTTATTTCTCTGAGACTGGAGCCGATAATAGCTTTGTTATCGTTGGCAATACTCGAGATGAAACCTTTACACATACAGGTCTTACCTCCTTTAAAGGTTGCTATAAGATCAGTGCGCTGGACCGATCGAACAATGAGAGCCCCTTGAGTTTGGCCATGTGCTTCGACAACTGCCCTTATTATGAGTTGCCAAATACCTTTACACCTAATGGAGATGGCGTAAACGACACTTTCAGAGCTTTCGATCAACCAAACTCAAAATGCCCACGGTTCATTGAAAATGTGACCTTTGTCGTGTACAACAGATGGGGTGGTAAAGAACTTTTCACCTACAGTACGGAAGGCATTTCAGAACCAAATTTCTTTATTGATTGGGATGGAACAGATCAGAATGGAAATGAGCTTCCTGCGGGAACTTACTACTACTCGGCCTTTGTTACTTTTGACGTATTGGATAAGAAAAATGCAGAAGTAGAATATAAAAATTGGGTAAAGATCATACGATAACGAAAGACGTCTTATTATTTGATGGCGTTTGTAACCTTTGCAACGGTGCGGTAAACTTCATTATTGATCACGACCCAAAAGGGCATTTCAA
>CBFHYE010000168.1:0-3986 GCA_965659985.1 Roseivirga sp.
GCTTAACTTTCTCAAAAGGAAAGCGATGGCGAAAATCTATGACGCGCTCAATGAGAAACTGACACAATTCATTGAAGCACAAAAGATCTTTTTTACGGGTACTGCGGCTGCAGAAGGTCGTGTAAATGTTTCTCCGAAAGGAACCGACTCTTTGAGGGTAATGAATGACAAACAAATTCTATGGTTGAATCTGACCGGGAGTGGCAATGAAACTGCTGCTCATTTGAAAGAAATCAATCGCATTACGCTAATGTTCTGTGCATTTGAAGGTGAACCGCTCATTCTGAGGATTTATGGCACAGCTCGAACGATTCATAGGCAAGATTCAGATTGGGAGAAGTACTATGCTGAATTTCCAACTAATAATGGCGCGAGAAACATCTTTCTAGTCGATATTGATAAGGTTCAAACCTCTTGCGGTTTTGCCGTGCCTTATATGGATTACAAGGAAGACCGAACCATCCTGACAGATTGGTCTGGAAAAAAGACAGATGAGCAAATGCAATCTTATTGGAAAGAAAAGAACGTCAAAAGTATCGATGGCTATCCGACCGGCCTATTCGACTGACACAAACCTCTCTATCTAGATGCCTTAAACCAACCATATATTCCCTATTTGAATAGCCGACATTAATGGCTAATATGTTGATCAAGAAATACTTTACTATGAAAAAAATTCAACTCACCATGGTTGCTCTCCTTTTTGCAGCTCTAGCTTGTTCCCCTTCTGAAAAACAGGAAGCCGAACTCAAAGTAGATTTCGAAAAGATCACCTTAGATAATGGCCTTGAAGTTATCTTCCATATTGACCGTTCTGATCCTGTTGTTGCTGTCGCTTTGACCGCACATGTGGGTTCAGCTCGGGAAAAAGAAGGTAGAACAGGGTTTGCCCACTTATTTGAGCACCTACTATTCTTAGAATCCGAAAACTTAGGTAAAGGTGGTTTAGATAAAATGAGTGCAAGAATTGGAGGTTCAGGAGCCAATGGTTCTACAAGCAGAGACCGCACCAATTACTTTCAAACGGTTCCTAATGACGCCTTAGAGAAAATGATCTGGGCAGAAGCTGACAAACTCGGTTGGTTCATCAATACCGTGACTGAACCTGTATTGGCGAAGGAGAAGCAAGTGGTGAAGAACGAAAAACGCCAAAGTGTTGATAATAACCCTTATGGCCATAACTCTTATGTGATTGGAAAGAACCTCTACCCTAAGGATCATCCATACAACTGGCAGGTGATCGGTTCGTTAGACGATCTTCAGGCTGCTACTTTAAATGATGTGAAAGAATTTTTCAATCGATGGTATGTCCCAAATAACACGACTTTGGTGATTGCAGGTGATTTTGATGTAGCTCAAGCCACTGAATGGGTACACAAATATTTTGATGAGATCCCAAGTGGAGAAGAAGTGTCAGATATGCAAAAGCGTGCGGGTGTAGTTGCTGAAACCAAAAAACTATATCATGAAGATAACTTTGCCCGTCTGCCTCAGTTGACCATGGTTTGGCCTACGGTAGAACAATACCACCCTGATGGTTACGCCCTTGATGTGCTTTCTCAGTATTTAGCAAGAGGCAAGAATGCCCCATTTTATAAGGTTATTGTTGAAGATAAGCAGCTCTCTTCAGGCGTTAGCATGTTCAATTCTTCTTCAGAATTGGCTGGCGAGTATCGTTTAACTGTTAGAGGCTTCGCAGATGTGAATCTAGATAATGTGGAGGCAGCTGTCGGAGAAGCCTTTTCGAAATTCGAAGATGAAGGCATTCCACAAAAAGACTTAGACAGAATTAAAGCGGGTCAAGAGACCGCTTTCTATAACGGTTTAAGCAGTGTGCTCGGAAAAGGCTTCCAATTGGCACAATACAATATCTTCGCTAAGGACCCAGGCTTTGTAACTCAAGATGTTGAGAACATTCTCAATGTGACTGCCGAAGATGTAATGCGTGTTTACGAAAAGTACATCAAAGGCAAGAACTACATCGCGACCAGTTTTGTACCTCAGGGTAGATTGTCGCAAGTATTGACTGGTTCAGTCAAGGCGGAAGTTGTTGAAGAAAAGATCGTTCAAGGCGCGGAAGAGTCATTTGATGCATCTATCCAAGCCAGTTATGAGAAGACCCCTTCTTCCTTTGACAGATCTATTGAACCACCATATGGTCAATCACCAAAAGTAGCCATCCCTACTGTTTGGGAAGGTTCGACCGACAATGGCATGTCGATCTATGGCATTGAAAACGATGAAGTACCATTGGTACAATTTAATATGGTGATGAAGGGCGGTTTGTTGCTCGATGATCCTGAAAAGGTAGGTGTAGCGAACCTTCTCGCTACCATGATGACTCAAGGCACACAATCAAAAACACCAGCTGAGCTCGAAGAGGCCATTCAGCAATTGGGTGCAAGAATCAGTGTGAGAGCAGGCAGAGAAGCCATCACGGTTTCAGGAAATACATTGAAGAAGAACTATAAAGCCACTATGGACTTGGTAGAAGAGATTTTATTAGAGCCAAGGTGGGATGAAGAGGAATTTGAACTGAGAAAAGCAAGTACGATCAGTAACCTTCGCCAGCAAGAAGCCAGTCCTAATGCAATTGCAAACAATGCATATAATATTCTCATCTATGGAGAAGATAATATCAAGTCTAAGAACATTCTGGGCTCTATTGCTTCAGTAGAGGAAATCACCATGGAGGATCTCAAAGCATATTACGAAGCCAATATCTCGCCTTCGATTACCACAATGCACATTGTGGGAGATATTGCTGAAACCGAGGTTATGAATTCACTCAAAGGACTCAATGCAAGTTGGGAAGCAAAAGAAGTTTCCATTCCTACCTTTGACACTCCTGAAGCGCCCGATCGCTCACAAGTATACTTTTACGATGTACCTAACGCCAAGCAATCGGTATTGAGAATTGGGTATCCTGCCTTGGCCGCGAATGATGACGACTATTACCCTGCTACTGTCATGAATTACATCTTAGGTGGCGGTGGATTTGCTTCTCAGCTCACCCAAGAGCTTCGTGAAGGCAAAGGCTACACATATGGTATTCGTTCTGGGTTTAGTGGAGGTACCGAAGCAGGGCCATTTACCATTAGTAGTGGTGTAAGAACGAACGTAACCTATGAATCGGCACAATTGGTAAAAGATATTCTATCAGACTATCCTAGAGATTACACTGAGAAGGACCTAGAAACTACAAAGAGCTTCTTGATCAAGAGTAATGCAAGAGCTTTTGAAACAGCAGGTTCAAAGCTCAATATGCTTCAAAACATGAGTCAATACGGTTGGGAAAGTGACTATGTAACAGATAGAGAACAGATCGTGCAAAATATGACGGTTGAAGAGATTCAGCGATTGGCCAAAAGGTATGTCAATCCAGATAAGATGTTCTATTTGGTTGTGGGAGATGCAAAGACCCAGCTCAATCGTTTAGAGCAATTAGGTTATGGTAAGCCAACGCTTATTAATGAAATGGTTGCACCAGAGAAATAATACTTTGACAAATGAATTATTAAAGGGCTTACAGCCCTTTTTTTTTATAGCCTTTTTCTTAAGAGAGTTTTTACTTTTTTGCACCTACTGAAACATGTATTCCGTAAGTAAGCGTACGCTATCTCCGACTGACCTTCCTCGTCCTTACCTTAGCGAGATAGTTCCCTCCGATGGTTCAGAGCTAAGACTTGATAGCCGCTTAAAACCCAATCCTGATTAACAAAAAAACCCTGATACTAACGTATCAGGGTTTCTATATCTTATTCGGGTTTTCTTATAAAGAAATTCCCATAAAGCTCATAAACGCAATACCCATCAAACCAGTGATGAACATGGTAATACCTAAGCCTTTCAAAGGATCAGGCACTTGAGAGTATCTCAACTTTTCTCTGATGGCTGCCAATGCAATGATCGCCAAGAAGAAACCTATACCTGAGCTAAAGCCAAATACTGACGCTTCAGCCAAAGTATAATCTCTCTGTGCCATG
>CBFHYE010000169.1:0-26295 GCA_965659985.1 Roseivirga sp.
CTTTGCGTTGGTGAAGGACAAGTTTGAATTTGAAAGCCGAGGGACCATAGAGGTCAAGAATAGAGGTGCCATAGAAATGTACTATCTTAGATCGACAACCACCCCTCCATTACCATAGGAAACGTCACCTGTTTAATCAAAAATTATTTAATAAACATGTAATCATTAATTAGCAAGCGACATTTAGTCTCTGAAAACATTGACTTGAATACCTAAAGAAATTACTCTCATACTTTGTAGCACTTCCCCAAAGTCATCATCATAAATAAATGACCATTCCAACGTTGAAGTAAGAAAAGAATTGATTTCTCCTGTGAGTAAATTGGTCATGAAAATATCCGTTCTCACCAAAGGAAGGGTAACATTAGTAAATGTTGTAAGCTCAGTTTCAAAGGTAAAATTCTTAAATATTTCTACTTCATAAATTAAGGCAAACGTTACCCCTCCCTCCCACCGGACATCTTGATCTTCAATTAAACCGTAGTAGTCATCTAATCCATCTGCATTGACTGTTGTTTGCTTTAAGCCAGCTCCTAACTGCATACTAAACAAGTCATTGGGTTGATACAAAATACCTAAAGACTCTATCAAATAGCCTGGAGATAAAAAATCCGATATCAGATCACCGTTACCGTCAAAGCCTTTTGTGAACTGGGTTCGGAAACTGACTTCCAGAAATGCCCTCCATGCCCCATCATTTATAGCATAATCAATCTTATTGCTAAGAAGAATTAAATCTTCAGTTTTTTCCGCCCCGCTACCTTTTTGGTATACCCTCCCATAGCGAAGGTCAGAACGAAGGGTATTTGTGAACGCCCTCCATGTATATTCAGTCTTGAACTTTGACGTAGCAACAAAGGCAGATGAATTAACACCACCCATACTCCAATCACTATAATTTGCCTGATTCCCTCTAAGACTTATGATCCATGATTTAGTCCAAGGAGAGATAATTTCTGATGCGGTAGAATCGAGGGGATCTGATTGAGCCATCACGATTTTTGAAGAAAGCAGTAAAATGGCTACTGCAATAGATTTCGTTAGCATGAATAAATATAATAATTACTTATTCACAAGAAATATCAAAAAAACACATTAAGTATCTTTTAAAAAACGTAGTTAAGTTTGATGAAAATTCTTTAAACGTTATCTCCTCTTAGTCAATGATTAAATGCTTTATCAAAAGTTTGGACTTAGGCATTTTAGTGGGATAATTATCTTTCAAATGTTCAGCAGAAGGAGTGATGTGATTCTTGAATTTTATAAATGCGTAAAACATCAATGTTTTAAAACCACAAAAAGCAGCCCTATTCATTTATAAATTTCATCTTCAACCAGTATTAATAAGGTAGATCTATATTTTCTTCACGAAAAATCGCTATTATTGATAGATAACAACCAAAATACATGAAATATTCAATCCTCATTTCCGCCATTACGTACTTTTTTATTCTGTCTACACATACTTCAAAAGCACAAGAAACTAAAACAATCACTCTAAATGTCAACACTTCTGAGATTACAAGAAGTACAGTAAATGAAAATGCCAATTTTGGACAAAGTCCGAGAATCTCTAATGAGGATTTCACAATAGAAGTTAGTCTTGATGATGTTGTGGTATGGAAAGGTCTATCAACCTCTTCTGAAGACGATAGAGTGGAGATTCTTTCTATAAACCATGAAGGTGGTGTTAGTCTTTTTAATTACAGCAGAAATATATTAAAGGGAGAAAACGGCGTTGTTTCAGCTGTAGTCACCAAAGGTAAGGCGGGCGATAGTGATAAGTATGCAATCAAATTTCGTGTCTATAGAAATGGAGAAAGGCTTCCAGGCACCTTTCAAATAGATCCTAAAATCGTGATCAAAAGATAGATTTCTTTTATCTATGACTTTGAATATCCGTATAAAGTATTGCATAATTTTAGCCCTATTTTTAACGGGCTTTTTTTATGCAAAAGTGAGTTATGGTCAAGCCAGACTCGATAGTCTAGTGGCTATTTGGGAATCTAAATCATATAAAGCATCAAATAAAAAAACCATCCTCAAGGAGTTGGCTCGAGACTCCCAAAACCCTCAACAAAAATTAAAATTCAGCCAACTCTGGCAGGAAAACCTTACGGATTCAGATTCTCTCGTTTTTATGTATGATGCGGTTATGCAAGAGGGCAATGCTTATCGCCAACTGGGGGATCTTAGTGATGCCCTCACTTCTTTTTTAAAAGCATCAAAAATTGCTCAAGACATGGACAGCACTCGCTTAGTTGCACTTAGCGATGTAACTCTTGGCGATGTTTATTCTGTCATGGGTAATCATGAGAACTCGATCAATTACTACAATCAAGGAATTCAACAATTAAGGGACCTTAATAGAGAGTCTATCGATTTGGCATCTGCCCTGTTGAATGCTGGAGATGAATATTTCAATGCTGAAAAATATGATTCTGCAATGAACCTATTTTACGAATCAAGTATGCTTTTCAAAAAACTCAATTTTGAAATTGGTTCTGCATATAACATGGGAAATATAGGAATGGTGTATGCTAAGCAAGGCAAAACTCAATTGGCAGAAGCCAACATCAATGAAGCTATTCTGATTTTAGAAGAATTTCAAGATTACTCTGCTATTTCAGTTTACCTGCAATATGCTGCCGATATTTATCTGGAACAGAAAGACCTTGATCAAGCTTTAAAATACGCTCAAAGGAGCTTAGACCTTGCGACAAAATATCAACTTAAAGATGAGATAAGCAAGGCAAATGAGGAACTCTCTTTGATCTATGAAGAACTTGGAAACTCTGATTTGTCCCTTTTTCATTTCAAAGAATTCGTGCGATACAAAGACAGTATCAATAATGTAGCTACAGTTCAAGAAATAGCCGATCAAATAACGGAATATGAAGTTTCGCAGAAACAAATTGAACTTGATCTGATCAATCAGCAGAAGGAAAACCAAAACATGATTTCAAAAGCTATAGGGGCTGTTTTGATCCTTGTTTCTATTCTTACCTATCTACTTTTTAGAAGGAATCGTGTCATCACTAAAACGCGTAAGGTATTGGAAGAGGAACGAAGAAAGTCAAATAAGTTACTTAAAAACATTCTTCCTGAAGAGACTGCTGAAGAGCTTCGCGAAAATGGAGTTGTTCAAGCCAAAAAGTATAAAAACGTCACCGTATTATTCAGCGATTTCAATGGTTTCACCAAATACGCGGAAGAACTGCCTCCTGAAGAATTGGTAAGGACTGTAGACCTTTATTTCTCCGAGTTCGATCGCATTATGGATAGGTTTAATATAGAAAAAATCAAGACTATTGGAGATTCATATATGTGTGCGTCAGGCTTGCCAGTTCCGGATAAAAATCATGCTGAGAACATGATACTTGCAGCTAAAGCCATGTTAACTCATGTAGAACGGCTAAAGGAAGTACACGCTGTAGACGAAGCACGATTTGATATCCGGATCGGTATACACTCCGGCCCAGTTGTCGCTGGGGTAGTCGGTGAAAGAAAATTCGCTTATGATATTTGGGGAGATACAGTGAATGTTGCTTCAAGAATGGAATCCGCTTGCGAGCTAGGCAGGATCAATGTTTCTGCGACTACTTATGCTCTCACTAAAGGTAAATTTGACTTTAAAAATAGAGGCGCTATCGAAGTCAAGAATAGAGGTGCGGTAGAAATGTATTATCTTGATTCGACAACTATCCATCATGAATGAAAAAAAGGCACTGAAGATTCAGGAAAACCCAGAGAATTATTGGGAGCACATTGAACAACTTGACCGTTTGATACGTGCCGCTGAATTAAAAGCTGGATTGATATTCTCTTTCCATAGTTTGTTTATCGGCATAGTGATAGATAAAATGGAAGAGGTCACCAATTTTGTAGACCAAGGTTGGCTCTACAAAGGCGTTGTCCTGGTTTGGTTTGTCCTGGTCGTTATCTCTCTTTATTATGCTTTGAATTGCTTTAGACCTAAAATGGAGATGAACTATGACAAGAATGTCTTCTTCTTCAAAGATGCGAAACAGGCTTTTGGAGACATCAAATCATTTCGGAATAAATTCAGAGAGGTCAACCAAGACCCAGAAGAATTGTATGGCCAACTCGCTGAGCAGATTTTTATTCATAGCAAGATCATTGACTATAAATTCACAACGGTTCAAAAGTCGATCAAATTCCTTTTTATGAGCTTCTTGTGGCTTTTGATGCTCGTTATTCTATACGTGACCATTTAACACACATGACACAACAATACCAGATTTTAAAAGAACGTGCACTGACAAAACTAAGAGAAGAGCTCTCCCCTATTTTTCAATACCATAGCTTTGATCATACCACGAATATGTTGAAAGTGGTTGAACAATACACATCACCTTATGAAATCAATAAACACGAAAAAGAGCTGCTAAAGATCGCCATTTTGTACCATGACCTGGGCTTTATAAAGGACTGGAAGAGTCATGAGTCTACCAGCGTCAAATTAGCTCAAGGAGACATGACGGAAGTCGGCTATTCAGCTGCGGACATTCAATTGGTAAAAAAGTTGATTATGGCCACGAGAATGCCACAAGAACCAGAAAGCATTCTTGAAGAGATCATTTGCGACATTGACCTGGATTATTTAGGATGTGAAAATTACTTTGAGCGAAGTGAATTACTCTTTCAAGAATGGCTATCACTCGGATTGGTTCAAAACAGAGATGAATGGAAAAAGAAAGAATTGGACTTCTTAACAAATCACCATTTTCATTCTGAATTTGGCAAAGCAAAAAGACAACCTCAACTCAAGCGACATTTAGAGACAATTTTATCCAAGAGGTAATCACTCAGATATACTTTAAAATTACCTAGCAGGATCAAAAATCACATCGCACCATTTTAACTTTCCATTAATTCAAACCAATATGTAACTTAAAGTTTTTAATTACAGAAGTTCGAGCAGCCAGAGATAAAATGTCAAGATTGAAAAGTGTCAAATGGTGGTTCAAAGCAAGCTTAATCCTTATTGCTGGCTTAAGCATCCTGCTTTCCGTTGTTGTAGGAATTGCCTATCAAAAGCAAGATAAACTTATCCAGGATGCGCTAACAACGCTTAATGAGAGTTTCAGAGGCCAATTTATCTTAGAAGACTCGCACATCTCCCCTTTCGCCAACTTTCCTTATGTTTCTATTGACCCGGAAAATGTAAAATTGATCATCCCATCACATGAATTTGAATACGAGTTTAGGTTGTTTTAAGATGTCGCGAGCAAGACTTTGAATTGATATGGAGTATACCACAAGAATACCGGTAAAAGTTTTTGCCAAAGTAGGCTTTGAACGCTTTTTTTGTCAAAATGGTAAATTAAATACCAAGAATTCACAAAGCGATCGAATTTTGCGACTGTTTTGGTGAGGGGCACTTCAAATGGTTATGATGTTAAAATTGGTAAATCAAAAAAATAGATGCTTCAGATAGTCGCTCGCTTAAGGCGCTCCATTGTCCTAGTATTATTTCTACAGGTCCTTTTATTTTCCATTCACGCACAAGAGCTTCCAGATGATCGCTTGCGAAACCGCTTGCAACCGTTGAAATATAGTGCTGCTAAAATCATCTTTGGTCTTGAAGGAAGTTGCTCAGGCTCATTTATCAGCAGTACTTTCAAAGACCCAGAAACCCTCTTTTTCCTAACAGCAGCACATTGCGTTCCAAACAACATCAGCGATGTATTTCTTCAATTGGGCAATGACCAAATTATGGACGCCGCTCCGATGATAAAGGGAGTATCAGACTTTTTCAAGATCAACCCGGAGATTGTAGCCAAAAACCAATCCCTAGATTTCGCACTGCTAAGGATTCCAATACCTCGACAAATAAAAGGAGCCATATATGAGCTTGGCTGGAATAGTCAAATGATACTTCCTCCTTACGGCCTATTATTTCATTTTCCCGACCGCGAACAACTTACCTACAGTATCAAAAGGAATGAGTTATCAATTGGTACTTATCCTGGTGATTTCATTATTACTGACCCCTTAAAAAATGGGTTTTTAAGTCTAAGAAAAGGGTTTTCAGAATTCTTAACTTCACCTGGTTCTTCAGGCGCTGCCCTAATTAGCCCTAGTGGAGAGCTACTCGGACCATTGACAGGTGTCAGCTTCACTAGCCGAGATACCATTAATTATTTCTCAAGGTTTGATTTACTCTACAACAATTTTGAAAGCTTTGACGAGCAACTTGCCATTTGGATAGATCCCGACCAAATCGGAAAAGCAACAGGAAAATTTAAAGATTTTTCGAAGTACGATAATTACCTCTACCATCAAGAATTGTTTCAATTCAAAAAACTCAAAAATAATCAAGCCGTCATTATTGATCCTAAAATAACCGTTTCCGGTACTGCGCTCGGTATCTACTTACCAATAGCTAATCTCGCAAACAATAATCGAGGTGAAATAATTGTCACTCATCAAAACCTAGAAAGAAGTCAAGTATTATTAAGTATACCTATTTCCTCTTTGAGTCTTTTGCGTGAAAACTATTTCGCATTTACAAATGAGCTTCAGGTGGACGAAAATAGCCTATTCAGATTGTCTGTCACGGCTGCCTTTCCTGATTTTGAAATGGAGGTAATCGAATTGAAAACTGATGAAAATAACCTCGATAGTGATGGCGCATTCGTTGCTTCTAGTCTTAGACTTTTAACGCAACTTGAGGAAATGGTTTTCGAAGATGATTACACACTCACTGCTTTTCCGAACCCGACTAGCACATACACCTATTTATCTCCAGTGAATAAAATTGCAGGCCTTACAGTACAAGATAATATGGGGAGGCAAGTGAACGTAAATAGTGTTTCCATCAATGGAGAACTGATACTAGATTTTCGTCAGCAAAGCAAGGGGATATATATCCTTATGATTCAACTTGTTGACGATCAGGTGCTCACCAAGAAGATTATCAGACAATAACTGGCCCATAAATGCTGAGCACTAGGTAAAATACCCACTAGTAGGTACTGTCAAGATAAGGTATTCATTAACAATTGATTAGCGCCTATTTCTCAAATAGCTTAAATATGCTTATCCAATATTTTAAACTATTCACATACATTTAATGGTATTTCATCACACTTTTTATACCTTTGACAAAATTTTAAAAAAAACATTTTTTATGAAAAATTATTTGTTGTTAGCGCTTACTATGGCGTTTTTAACTTTGGCCTGTACTCCAAAAATTGAAGAAGAACTAGTGGATGCAGAATTACAAAGAATGCCTTTCAATGAAAGGGTATTTCTTTTGAATAACGTTGCCGGTGAATCTAGAATTTATGAACTCGATTATGACTTTCAAGGGCTTGGTGATGAAGCTATCCTTAATAGATTTACTACACAATCTCCAATCCCTTCCGGTGGGCACATGACGATTTCTCCTGATAAGCAATGGATCACAATTGTCATTAGTAGAAAGTCAAAAATCTATCTTGTTAATATCAATGATGGGTCAGTTAGAGAGCTCGAACTTTTTAATTTTAATCCTAACGGCATTAACGATTACCAAGCACACTTTGATTCGCAAAAATTCAAAGGTTCCATCACACAGGTAGATGTTGATCAAGAAGGATACCTGTTCCTTGCTGGTAAGGCCGGTTTTTTCAAAGTAGTTGCTGATAATGGCAATGGCACTGATGACCCTAGTCTCGTAAACGGTGGTCCGGATATATGGAACGATGAAGACAAATCCTTAGACAAGAAATTACCCGCTCAAGCAGGTAAAATTTGGGTTCATGCTGTCAAATTTGAATTCTCTAACGACAACTATGTAGAAACTACTGACGACGGAGAAGATTACTTTGAAGATGTAAGTGCCTTCAACTCCAAAAGGGTAAAGTTTCGTGGTGGAGATATCCTTTTCACACAAAATACGGTTGAAACAGATGGGTTTGAACGCCAAAGATTATTGTCTTTCTCTCAGTGGAAAGGAAATACAGCTATTGCGCTAGACCTAAATTGGGACTGGAACAACCAAACGATTTCATTTAATGCAGGCCAAGTATTCGGCGGTAATCGAAATTCTGCATTTCATAGAAAGAACAAAGCCCTTGATAGTGATGGAACAGAACGAGTGACTGGTGCTGCCTTGACAGGTGACAATTATGTCTTTACTTCTCATCATAAGAGAAACTACTTGAATTTGTGGAATTTGACTGGAGATCATATCTCAAAAGTCACTTTCACCATTAACGACCCAGCAGCGAATAACAAATTTAAAGATGGAAAAGTGATTCACAATTGGGGTGATATGACTTCGACCCAAGCCTTTGATAAAAACACCTATAATGACGAAGATGATGCCTTAAGCAACCGTGAAATTGACGGACATTATTATAACGATTGGTATAAAGGAAACGAGGACAATCATCAATATGCTGAAGTAAAATTGTACAGACCAGGATCGGGTATGCAAAAAGACCCTAACAACTTGTCTGATGATGAGTACAACTCTTCTAATGATTCTAGACCAAATGCTGCTAATGCAGACATTGCCGACTACAGAAAAAATGCGGAAAAGTTTGTTTCATTAGGGAAAGAAGGTGGGTATATCTTAATGAGATTCCCTGAGTCTGTTGACATCAACCAGGAGACTATGCTTCAAGTAGTGGAAACATCTTGGAATAAACCATCAAGCTTTGCTAATATTAATGATGCATTCAATTCTTATCCTGAAAAAGCTAACGTATTTATTCTTAAAGGCGCATCTCCGAGATACTATATACAAGGTCTTGAAAAACATGTTAGCAATCCTTCTGGTGGTGAATGGGTACACGTTGGAAAGGCAAGTATAGCAGGTAATGAGCTACCATTAGCTGATATTCCTGCATCAAGCGCTGGCGCAGGTGATCGTGACCGATTAGTTGGAGAATCTTTCCAATGGGTGATGATAAGAGATAAATTCTCAACAAGTCCTGATGGTTTTGATTTGAACTTTGTATCAGCATATGACGAGGCAATAACCTGTGGAGATAACATCTCTGAAGCAAACTTCACTACCTCTTACGATTCAGAAGCTAATGAAATCGTGATCAATTGGGATTTCACAGCAGCTGAATTAGGTTTAAGAGAAAATGGTGGTATCCAAATCTGGGCTAAGAATGGTAGACAATATGAGGGCAACAGAGATCAAATTGGCACTGGCCTTTGGACTGCACAAGAAATTGATGCACAAGAGTTAAGAATTAGTGCTGCTGACTTCAATTTCTCGGGTGATGATTGCTTACAAGACATTAGCTTCTCTTTCCACACAGTCTGTGATAGAACTGCTGATGGCTGGGTAAGAGGCAATGTTTTCTCTTTCGAGAACAAGCTTGAAACTGCAGGCGAATATTGCAATGTCGCACCTCTTACAGTTGATGAACGCGTAGCTCAATTGAGTTGTGAAGGAGCAGATGGAGATGTAGCTGAAGTACCGGCAGACCTCTTCTGGAGAGATTTATCTCAAAATGGCGAAATTAACTCCGCTGTATTGAATAGTACAGACGTTGTTTATGCTGTTAACGGTAACAACTTCGAAGTGACTTATAGTTTCACAAGTAACAAAGGTTCTTGGACAGTGAATGTTCCTGCCAATAGTTGGGTACTTATCAACGTACCTGCAGGAGCGACCATGAGTTATGTGGCTACTGAAACTGCTAACAATAATGTCCTAAAAACGAAGAATAGTTTCGGGACTGCTGGCCAACCAAATTGCGATTAATACCTACTAAAAACAGTTAAAAAGGCCTTCTCAAAGGCCTTTTTTTATATATTATTATTACAAAAATAGCATACCAATCGACATGGTTTTCCTTTTCAGATCACCGAATGTTGACAATGGGGCCAAAACCGATATATCTGATCAAATAGATGAAATTCAGTACCGTGACGAATCAACACGCACCACATTTGTTTCTCTAAGCATATCAGGAACCTCAGAAGCCTAGAAGATAGCATTATAGGTGGTGGGGACAATTAAGTACTAGCGCATAACAGCGCTAATAAGCATAAATACCGCAAAAGCTGTTGCAAATAGAATGATGTCTCCGTACAATTTGATTATTTCATGGCTTTAAGATTTAGCTCCAATCCTTTTCCAAAGTTTGAACTATCCTTAAAAAGTAATTTTATCAGCTCTAGAGAGGACTTGGAAGCATATATCGTCCCAGGTTGAGAGTTATTAGTCTCACAAATTCTGGAGGCCTGAAGAATGGCCTATAAGTTTTGGAACTCTCCTATTGAAAATAACCGTCAAGTGAAAAGTCAGCATTTAAAAAGGAAAAACGGACTGAAAAGGTCTAATAACTAAAACATGGCATTAGCCAGCGTCTCCTACAAAACGAAATTGGAATTCGATCTGCACGGCCTCACTAACTTTCACCATACCCAGAAACTTAATTGGTGGTGCAAGTCCGTAGTCTTTCACATTAATATTGACGTGGCCGATATATAGCGTGGAGCTTTCGTCACTAACGATATCTACTATTTGAATGGATTCTTTTCTTTCTTGAGCAGCCACCTCTACGGTAGCTATAAATTGACCAATGGCACCGTCTTGAGTTAGCGGGAAGATCTCAAGGCCATTTAAGGTGATCACAATCTCTGGGTATTCTGACGCTCTAAGGAACTCTTTGAATTCTTTATTCTTAAGGCTCTGTCCACAATCAAATAAATTTAATGGGAAATCTAGCGATGCATTCTTAATGGACACATAGTTTTGATCGAGCTTCTCATAATCGATCAGTAAGGCTTCACTCTTTTGGGTACTGGTGTATTCACATGGGAAACCATTCACGTTGGTGCTCACATGAATGGTCAATTTACTTTTGGCATCTAGCCATAAACGAGATTGACCTTTTTCTTCAGCTTCTACTCTGCTTTGACATATTAACATCATAGGCAAGGTGCAGAAAGCCAAGAAAAAGGTCAATACTTTGATCATTGATCCAATTAAGGATTTAAGATGCTAGAATCCAATTACGGCCTCTAAAACAATACCATTGAACTTACCATCCTGATAACGGCTACCGGCAAATCGTCCACCAGAGTATTCTTGATTCATATACTCTAGTTTTACCAATACGTTGTTGGTCATGAACCAACCCCCACCGATATTGATTCGATTGATATCCACATCAGTATCTGCAGCATCAGTTTGATCTCCAGTAACACTGTTGTAACGTCCGCCTAAATACCATTGCTCGTTTGCACCGAATCTGTAAAGTGCTTCAAGTCCCAATTGATTGAATCCACCACCAACAGCGTCATCGCCATTGTTTACCACTTCGTAGATACCGAAGAATTCTAAACCTTTGAATTTAACGAATGGGTTGATCTGGATGGCAGTTTGATATGCATAGCGAGGATTAAATCTCGGGTCAAAATCAGATCCACCATTAGCCACAGTAGCCAAAGTCTCATAATAACGACCACCTGCACGGTCACCACCATAAATGTAATCACGAGTACCTTTGTCTGAACTTGAATATAACGAACCAGTTAATCTCAATCTTAGATCATCGTTCATCTGCTTGTCCCAACCTAATTTACTGTAGAACACAATACCGTCATCTCCGGCAACAGGCTTCTGATTCAAGCGGCCATTAGTTAACCCTGCTACGATGATCCAATCTGATGGTAAGAAAGTCAATTCAAAGAATGGTTCAGTAGTGAAGGAATCCATTATATAATTACCTACGAAAGGGTTGTAGATCGCACCGGCATTATCAGATCTTCTGAATTGTGCATCACCATAATTGATCTGGTCCATACCTACCCTGATTGTAGTGAATTCCATGAGGTTTGATAAGAAGCCTTCTTGAATAAAGTCGAGCTTATCAATTTGTAAATAACCTCCTTTTACATAGGCTTCTGTATGGTGTCGAGAAGATAAATAAGTCCTCAAGTGCATACGCATACCATCGGCAAGCTGAACATCAATGTTCAAGTTCGCAGTGGGCAGGTTAAAGTTTGAAGAAAGATCAACTAAAGGATCTCCGACTATTGAATTCTCATGACTTAAACCTTGGAATTGAAGGGCAAAATCACCGCCTAAACGAACTGTGACTCCTTCAAATTTAACGGTGTCACTTTTAGAGGTTTCAAAGACATTGATACCCATTTTACCAGGTTGTCTCCAATATTGCATTGATTTTCTAAAATCTATCTGGGCATAACCCGCTACAGATAAAAACAGAAAAGCTAATAAGAATGTAAGTTTGAAGTTTTTCATAGCTATAGAGTTTTGATACTTGAAATCGTTTTAATGTTTATTTAAAATTTAAGCTGAACTCGACCACAACCTCTGCTCCTACTTTAATAGCACCAAGCATGGCGGTCGGGCGTTCCATTCCGAATTGTTCCATATTAATTTGTTGCGAAGCAATAATATTTACTGCCCCATTTTCCATTTTGCATACCCCGGTGATCTCTACTTGCTGCGTATTTCCAGCCATAGTGAGTTCACCCAAAACAGTTGCCTGATCACCTTCAAGCCTCTTGACTTCTGTCATTTTAAATGAAATGCGAGGATTGTTTTCAGCATCGAAAGCTTCATAAGTGAGCTTATCCATCTTTTTCTTTCCACTTTTTATGGATTCTACACCGAAAGAAAGATTTAATGAATTGATTGCTATAACTGAGTTGGATGAGGTAGTTATTTCAATATCTCCATTGATCTTTTCTACTTCACTTTCCCAGTCGTGCATGGTAGAAGTACCCTTGATTGTTGCTGATGAGCTTGGGTCAAGCTTTAGTTGTTGTGCGGATGCCTGAAGTGCGAATAATAGCAAGCAGACAATAATAATATTGGTCTTTTGCATGATGGTTTTCATTTATTGTAACTCTTGTTACACTTCAAATGTATACCGCAAAAGGGCTCAAAAACCTGACCTACATCATAAAGATAACTGTCTTTTACCCATCGTGGGAGCTAATATCTATCATATACAGAAAAAGCCCAATACTCTTCAATAACAAAGAATATTGGGCTCAAATTTTAATATTATTATAGATAATATTGCCTTAGATCAAAGGAGCATATTATCCATTGGGATTTAGTGTAATTACAGAATACTAACGCGTCTTTTTACCCGCATTTTTACCATCTACCCACCTACCATCTTTAACTTCACCAAGGTATTCTACATCCTTGTTGCTTCTTTCATATTGGTGAATGGCAAATTCTAGTTCTCTTTTGGTATCTCTTCTGATCTTGATACCTGAAGCTGATCCTTTGCTTCTTACGAGTATATAATATCCGCTCTTCAATTCTGGCGGTCTGGTGGCTGGCCTTCCTTTTTTCTCCATTAGATTATTTTTGGTCAATAGCTATTTCCGCAAAATAGTAAATAATCATATGGCTGCAACTTCTGCCAACAGATTAAATACGATTCAATAACCAATTAAGCATGAATAAAGTTCTATTTGTGAATACAATGAATTCGAAATCTATCTAAACTAACTTTATGTATCGCCTACTCATCTCTCTTCCGTTTTTAATCTTGCTACAGCTCACCCCAGAACAAGTCGTACAAAAACAGCTCGATATGTATAATGCTAAAGACTTAGATGGTTTTATGAGCGTGATGAGCGGTCAAGTACGTCTATACAATTACAGTAGCATTACCCCCTCCGCATCGGGTTGGACAGAAGTCAGGGATCTCTACAAGAACCTTTTTGATCGATCTCCTGATCTCAATTCTAAACTATTGAATAGAATAGTATTGGGGAATAAAGTTATTGATCATGAATTGATCACTGGTAGAATGGGTAAACCGCTAGCCATTGAATTAGTGGTGATTTATGAAGTGCAGCATGCGAAGATCGTAAAGATCACTGTGTTGCGTAAATGAGCCATTTCTGCCCTCCCCCTCCCAAAATGGGACAGTGCTAATTCCTAAATATTGTTAAAAAGCCCACAATCCACATTTTTTGGTCTGGGTATTGTATTTGACCATACACCTCTGAAGAATTTAAACCTTTAGAGTTATGAAAAGAATAGCGAACGAATTGATCACTACAGCAGAAGCATTCGGGATTATGCTAATCGCCACCGGTTTCGCTTACACGCTGCACTTGATCATCGAATAAAAGAATTTAGAATAGTTGTTTTGAGTTGATTGTTGTTTTGGGAGCTAGTTGACCGCTAGCTCCCTTTCTTGTAGTATTTCAACCACTTATCACTTAGGCCTTATTTACATTAAACCATTTGAATTCGTTTGCATCTCAAACTTTTACCAGTGGTGTAAAATCCACCTTGAGATTGAACAAAAATCTATTTTTGACGCTTTAGAGAGCAATAGAAAGAGCTATGTTGAGAAAAATTATTGGAGCAGTCCTTGGACTCGTTTTATTAGTTGGCGCAGGATATACCGCAAAGACATTAATCGATAATAACCAACGACCTGTTAGAGAGGTCCCGAAAACAGTCAAAACAGTATTTACACAAAATGTCCTCAATACAGAAATCCCCATTGTAGTAAAGGCTAATGGCAATCTTGTCGCCTCAAGAAAGGTTGAAATTTACTCTGAGGTACAGGGGATCTTCAAGGAATCGAGCAAGGCTTTCAAGTCTGGTCAATATTACCGCAAGGGCGAAATACTGATGGACATCAATAGCCGAGAATTCTATACCAGTCTATTGGCTCAGCGATCTACACTTTTTGATCTGATCACGGCCATGATGCCAGATCTGCGCTTTGATTATCCAGAGTCATTCGATCACTGGGACGCCTATTTACAAGATTTTGATCTTCAAGAAAACTTAAAGCCCCTTCCTGAACCGCTCGATGATCAGGAGAAATATTTCGTGAATGGTAGACAAGTCGTTACTACTTATTACAACATCAAGAATTTAGAAGAGCGCTACAGCAAGTATCAGATCAGAGCCCCATTTAATGGTATCCTTACCGAGTCAGTTGTGAACCCAGGTACATTGATTCGTTCGGGACAGAAATTGGGTGAATTCGTTTCTATTTTAGATTATGAGCTCGAAGTAGATGTAAACCAAGAATATTTAGATATTCTTCAAATAGGCGAACCTGTATTACTTACTAGTCTTTCAGGTGACAATGAATGGGAAGGTATTGTAAGGAGAATCAATGGCAGACTAGATCAAACCACGCAAACGGTCAAAGTTTACATTGGCGTACAAGGCAGCGACCTCATCGAAGGCATGTACCTTGAAGCGAATATTGCTGCGCGCTCCGAAAAGAATGCAATAGAAATCCCAAGAACACTTCTTCAAAATGAAAACCAGCTTTTTGCAGTTGAAGATGGTAAATTGGTAATCAAAGAAGTCAATCCGGTCTACTTTACAGACCGAACGGCTGTAATAAAAGGGCTTTCAGATGGCACTGAAATCCTAAGCAGACCTGTTCCTGGCGCCTATAGCGGCATGCTCGTTAAAGTCTCTCCCAGTAATTCAACGATAGCCCAGTAGCCATGAAGAAGATCATCGCTTATTTTATCAAATACCCAGTGGCTGTTAATGTTTTGATGGCCGCCATCATCATTTTTGGTGTCTTGGGTGTTTTCAAAATGAAATCTTCATTCTTCCCTTTGAACGATTCGAAGATCATTAATATTAGTATTACTTATCCTGGCGCTTCTCCACTAGAGATCGAAGAAGGTGTTGTTTTAAAGATCGAAGACAACCTCAAAGGTGTTATCGGTATTGACAGAGTAACCTCGGTGAGCAACGAAAACTCGGGGCGAATCACAGTAGAAATCGAAAAAGGCCAAGATATTGACTTAATGCTTCAGGAGGTTAAGAACGCAGTAGATCGTGTCCCATCCTATCCTACTGGCATGGAGCCTCTGGTGGTCAATAAACAAGAAAGCGTCAGGCCAACGATTTCATTCGCACTGAGCGGTAAAGATATCCCACTAAAAACATTAAAACAGATCTCTAGGGAGATAGAAAACGACCTTAGAGGAATTGAGGGTATTTCACAAGTGGCCGTTTCTGGTTTTCCTGCGGAAGAAATTGAGATTGCAGTTAGGGAAAAAGACTTATTGGCTTACAACCTATCCTTTACTCAAGTAGCCCAGGCCGTTAGTAGAGAGAATATTCTAGTGACCGGTGGTAATATTAAGACCAATATTGAAGAGTACTTGATCCGTGCAAACAGCCGCTCTTACGCTGCAAAAGAACTTGACTACCTAGTCGTTCGAGCTGATCCATCTGGAAGTGTAATTCGTTTGAGAGATATTGCGGACGTAAGAGATAGATTCGCTGAAAGTCCTAACGCAAGGTTCTTCAATGGAGAGCAGGCGGTAAATGTGAGCATTAGCAACACGAATGACGAAGACCTTATTTCTACCGCGGAAAATGTCAACAACTATGTTGCAGAATTTAATCAACGCTATACGAATGTCCGCTTGGATGTGATCAGTGATGCCTCGATTACTTTGAACCAAAGAACGGCTTTATTGGCTGAGAATGCGCTTATCGGGATGGTGCTCGTTCTCATATTTCTATCTCTCTTTTTGAATACACGACTTGCCTTTTGGGTGGCTGTCGGACTACCCGTAGCATTTTTAGGGATGTTCATCTTTGCACCAAGCATGGATGTTACCATCAACATACTCTCTCTTTTCGCCATGATCATCGTGATCGGTATTTTGGTGGATGATGGAATTGTGATCGCTGAGAACATCTACCATCATTATGAAAAAGGCAAAAGCCGAGTACAAGCCGCTATTGATGGAACTATGGAGGTTATCCCTCCAATTGTATCCGCAATTCTCACGACATTACTGGCCTTTGGCACCTTCTTGTTTTTGGACGGAAGGATCGGAGATTTCTTCGGTGAGGTTTCGGTTGTGGTCATCTTGACTTTATCGATCTCACTTATCGAGGCGCTCATTATTCTACCGGCACACATCGCCCATTCAAAGGCCTTACTGAGAGAGGAATCAAGTAAAAAGAAAAGTCGTATTTCCAGAGTTTTTGGTAAACTCAGAGAGATCAATAAGATCGGAGACGCTATCATAAACTTCTTGAGAGATAAGATTTATTCAAGGACTTTGAAATTTGCTTTGAAGAATAGATTTCTATCGCTTTCTATTGCTTTCACGCTACTGATCTTGACTGCAGGTGCCATTGGAGGAGGGATCATTCGAATCACTTTCTTCCCACAATTAGCGAGTGATCAGGTGTCAATCACCTTAAAAATGCCAGAAGGAACTAGCGGCAGAATTACGGATTCTATCCTTACTGTGCTGGAAGAAAAAGCCTGGTTGGTAAACGAAGATTTTACAGCCAGACAGACAGGCAATGAGCAAGTGATTCAAAATGTGATTAAAACATTAGGTCCTGGAACAGCAAATGGCAATCTGAGCATCAACCTTTTACCTGGAGAGCTAAGAGATTTCAATTCGGATGAAATCGGCAATGCGATTCGTCAAGAAATGGGTCCCGTATATGGTGTAGAAGCATTGACCTATGGTGGCGGAAGAAACTTCGGTGGAAGCCCTGTTTCGATTTCGCTTTTGGGTAGTAATATTGATGAGCTCAAGGCAGCCAAAGCTGAATTAAAAGCAGCTATGGAAAACAATGCTGCCTTAAAAGACATCACGGACAACGATCCATCTGGAATCAAAGAGATCAATATCGAACTCAAGGAGAAAGCGTATCTATTGGGCTTAAATACACAGGATGTCATGGGCCAAGTACGTTACGGCTTCTTCGGTTTTCAAGCTCAGCGCTTCCAAAGAGGTCAGGATGAGATCAGAGTTTGGGTGCGCTACGATGCAGAAGATCGTTCGAGCATCACTAACCTAGATGAAATGAAAATCGCAGCTCCTGATGGATCAAGGGTTCCTTTTTCAGAAATTGCATCATATAAGATCGAAAGAGGTGAAATAGCGATAAATCACTTAGACGGTCGTAGAGAAGTACAGATTACTGCTGATTTATTAAACCCTTCTGAAAGTGCACCTGAGATACTCAATCAGATCAAAACCGAAGTAATGACTGAGATACAGTCAAAATACCCTTCTGTGGCTGCACTTTATGATGGCCAGCAAAGAGAACAAAACAAACTGACGCGTTCGGCCACAACTGTCATTCCGATCATTATTTTCTTGATCTATATGACGATCGCCTTTACTTTCCGCTCATACGGTCAGCCCCTTTTACTACTCTTATTGATTCCTTTGAGTTTAATTGGAGTGGCATGGGGACACTGGATCCATGGTTTCCCGATCAACCTTTTGTCGTGGTTGGGTATCATTGCACTAGTTGGTATTATGGTGAATGATGGCCTTGTCTTGATCGGTAAATTTAATAATTACTTGAAAGAAGGAATGCCATATGATCAGGCACTCTACGAGGCCTCTAAATCAAGATTTAGGGCTATTTTCCTTACTTCCCTAACAACCATTGCAGGTCTGGCACCATTGATATTTGAAACCAGTAGAGAGGCGGAATTCCTCATTCCAATGGCCATCTCTATTGCTTATGGTATTGGCGTAGCTACAGTGCTTACCCTAATCGTGTTACCTATCTATCTGTCAATTGCCAATTCATTCAAAGTGAGTTTGAAATGGCTTTCAACAGGTGAAAAAGTGAAAAGAGAAACAGTAGAAAGAGCATACATCGAATTAAATGCAGAAGCACATGATTAAGAGATATTTTTTAAGTCTGACCTTACTGCTTATTATAGGTTCAATACAAGCACAAGACTTGCTGAGCAAATCAGAAGCGTTACAGATTGTTATGGAAAACAACTTTGATGTATTGCTGGGTAAAGAGCAGCTCAAAGTAGCAGAAACCAATACGGAGATATTCAATTCCGGCTACCTACCTACCCTTTCTGGAAACGCAGGCATTAACTACAATATTGATAATGTAGAGGCGCAGTTTCAAGATGGTAGAGTTACTGAAATAGATGGTGCTAAATCAAATAGTCGAACAGCTGGTTTGGCCATGAATTATGTTCTTTTCAATGGTTTCAATAGAAAGTACAATATGGACCGTAACCGAGAGCTTTTGAATAGAAGTCAACTCTCCCTACGTGCCACACTGGAAGGGACCGTTTTAACTTTGTTCAGCACTTATTATCAAGTAGCCCAATCGCAGCAGAATGTCTCCAACCTAGAAGAAACATTACGAATCTCTAAAGAACGCCTTACCAGAGCAGAGTATGGTTACGATTATGGAAGAAGCTCAAGACTCGATGTTTCCAATGCACAGGTAGATGTGAATACAGATAGTATTAACCTACTCAATGCACGACAAGTATTGCAAAACACAAAGAGAGACCTAAACTTTATTTTAGGTAGAGATGCCAATACATCGTTTGAAATAGACACGACAGTGAGTTTTAGCAATATCGTTGAGAAAGAATTCTTCTTTGAAAGCATGCAGCAGGACAATGTCCAACTCATGATAGGAAGATCAGACATCAATGTGAACAGAGCCGCCACTCGAGTAGCACAGTCAAACTACTACCCTACCGTGAGCCTAAATGGAGGCTGGAATTACCGACTTGGAAATAACAACAGTGCTTCCTTCTTAGCGACAAGTACTTCAACTGGCTTCACCTATGGAGCAAGCCTAGGTTGGAACATATTCGATGGAGGTTTTACCAAAACGAACACGGAAGTAGCGAAGATCAATGAAAACATTAGCACAGTAAGCCTTTCTCAGTTAGAAACCGATCTTAAAGTTCAATTTGAGAATGCCTGGGGGGATTATCAGAATAAGCTTTTTGTCGTGCGCGCGCAAGAAAGCAACTTACAAACTAACCGCATGAACTTTGATCGAAGTGTCGAACAGTACAAGTTGGGTCGAATCAATTCAATTGACTTTCGTAATGCTCAGCGAAACTTGTTGCTTGCCGAAGTGGGGTTAACCCAGGCTAAATTCGATGCGAAAAGAGCTGAACTCTTATTATTCCAATTGGCTGGAAAGATCACCGAAGCGGAGTACTAGTTAAACAACCCTTTGAATGCATCATTTTCCTGTGCCTCCGCATGGTCCTGAGGGGTTTTCCCTTTAGCATCCTTAGTATTGGTCAATGCGCCTTTCTCTAACAACAATTGAGCGATTGCCAAATGCCCATAATCAATGGCATAGGTCAATGCTGTAGCCCCTTCATAGTTCTGCTTATTTAAGTCTGCTCCTTTATTGATCAGCATTTCGCACATCGCAAGGTCCCCTTTGAAAGCGACTCCCATGAGGGCCGTATTGCCTTTCCCATCTCTAGCCTCAAGGTTAGCCCCTTTATTGATCAGCACTTCTGCAATTTCTTGCTGCGCCATATAGGTAGCCATGATCAATGGCGTGAATTTCCGAGCATCTGCTTGATTCACTAGCGCTTCATCTTTCTCGAGAATACTTTCTACTTCTTCTATTTTACCTGTCCTGATGGCATTGAATAGTTGGTCGATCATTTGGGTTAGTTTTTAGAATTAACTGACTAGGTTATAATTGGTTTTAAGATACTTCAGTATTCAAATCTTCTCTCCTTGCATATGGATAGTCTGCCTGCTTGGACAAGCCATAATAAGAATTGAGTCCAGAAATTCCAGCAACGCCACCTTTCTCTAGATCTAGATAACCCTCGTTGGTCAAGAGCTGATCATCAATATGCAAATGCATCACCTCACCAATCATTAAAATGGTGTTATTCACTTCAACCTTAGCCTCTTCTACCAGCTTTAGCCCTATCTGAATTGGGCTTTCCTTAACAAAAGGAGCCTCAAAACCAGTAAGGTATCTTGGTGTAAAACCACATGCCGCAAACTCCGACTCATTTGATTCAAATTTTGCAGAGGTAAAATGCCCAGCTTCAGTTTTATCTATTGGCAAGGCGTTTATGCTATAATATTTCTGCTCAATGATATTTTCATATGTGTGTCTCGGTACATCTCCGATAGGCCTCATCACAAAACCGATCAAAGGTGGATTACTGCCAATATGAACTACAGAGTTAAAAATTGCAAGATTTTCAATTCCAGTTCCTGATCGGGTGCCAATTAGATTTGCGGGTTTTATTCCAGTGATAGAATTGATCAGATTGAGTCGCTCAATACGATTCATTTTATTAATGTATTCCCTAGTCAGTTCCATAGTATTCGAACCAACTGTCCGAAGCTTTGTTCGTCAATCCAAATGAAATGCAGTACGGTCAGTCATTATCTTCCTTGAAAAACCTTGGTTAAACTGATTAGGATAAAACCTTCCTGCATCGCTTAATATTTTGTGCGCAGATTAGTGACTTAGTCTCTTTCATCTTCTATTTTTAGGCATGCATAATTCAAAATTCAGTTATACACTATTCTTATGCCTCGTATTGGTATTCGCAGGTTGTAAAAGTCACGAGGGACACGTTCATACACAAGAAATTCTCGACAGCAGTGGCATTGGCGGTGATGCGGGTAAGCGTATAGGCGAAAACATGGATAAGCAAGCAGAAGAGCTGAGTAAACTACTCAACGCCAAGGTTGAGCGCATTGGAGAAGGCATTAAGGTGACCTTTGAAACAGGTCTACTTTTTGACACCAATTCCAGCTACTTACGAGAGACTTCTAAGCAAAACCTGATCGACCTTGCTTCTGTATTGGCCAAATATGCAGACACTAATATTCTTATTGAAGGACATACGGACAGTACGGGTGAAGACCAATACAACAAATGGCTCTCTGACAGACGTTCTAATTCGGTAAAAGTCTTCTTAAGTGAAAACCAGATCAACTCCAAACGTATGGAAACAGCGGGTTATGGCGAGGAAAAACCCGTTAGCGACAATAGCAGTGCCGAAGGCAGACAGGCCAATAGACGTGTCGAGATCGCTATCTACGCCAATGCTGAAATGATCCGAAAGGCAAGAACTCGTCAATTGAACTAGATGGAGCCTGCTCAAATTCCAGACAAACAGGTCTTAATCGATATCGTAAGGGGCACGATGCCTTTTGGCAAACACAAAGGCAGACCCATGATGAGTCTGCCAGTTTCTTATTTGGAGTGGTTTGCTAGGAAAGGGTTTCCGAACGGTAAATTAGGTCATCAGCTACAAACGCTGCATGAGATCAAGATCAATGGTCTAGAAGAGATCTTGTATCGAATAAAGCGCGCTATTTAATTGCGTCTTGAACACGCTTCATCATTTCACCAATACGATTAGGCTCTAGCCATCTGGTCACCACTACCATGTTATTCTTTTTATCTACAACAATAAAGTTGCCGCCAAAACCAGCAGCATAGTAGATATTCTCATCATCTACTCCCTCCCATTTTCTGCTACCTCTGTTTAGCCACCACATGTAGCCGTAGCTTGCATTGGCTTCTGAAGACACCTGAACAGCATCTACCCAGTCTTTAGAGATCACTTGTTCGCCATTCCACTGGCCGTCATTTAGGAAAAGTAA
This sequence comes from Roseivirga sp., assembly GCA_965659985.1. Taxonomy (GTDB): domain Bacteria; phylum Bacteroidota; class Bacteroidia; order Cytophagales; family Cyclobacteriaceae; genus Roseivirga. Next base: position 22,396 of record CBFHYE010000169.1, read on the forward strand.
ACCAAATCGCGCATGATCAAGAGAGTTGATGAAAACACCTCCACCTGAGTGTCCACCACCTGTAACAGATTTCATTTGTTGACCATCTACAGTGACCCAAGCATCTTTGTATCCGAACCAACGCCATGTTGTCGAAGCACCAATAGGGTCCATCACATGTTCCTTTAAGACCTGTGGAAGTGGCTTTCTCCAAACTTGCAGTAAAGAATAGGCTAGGACGTTTACCCTTACATCATTGTATTCCATGACAGTTCCCGGTTCTTTTGGTGTCGCAAACTTCCAGTCATCAATATCTCCATCTCTAGGTGGACGATCGGCCCAATCTTTTATGCCGAATAATTGCCCAGACCATGCAGAAGACTGATTGAGCAAATGATGCCAAGAAATCTTTGCATTGTGAGCACCGCCAAAAGTTCCATCCCAGACATAATCAACAACTTTATCTTGGGTTGAAGCGATCAAGCCCTTGTCAACAGCCAATCCTGCAACTGTCGATAGATAACTCTTGGTTACGCTGAAAGTCATGTCTACGCGCTCTACATCTCCCCATTGGGCAACGATGTATCCATCTTTAATGATCAAGCCGGCCGGTCCTCCTCTTTTCTTGGTTGGGCCCAATATATCGTGAAAAGGCTCTCTTCTAAAGCCTTCCAAAATGGCAATTCTCAGATCTCTAGAACCGCTATACTCATTCTCCTCTGCATATTGGACTGCTTGTTGAAGCAAGCTTTGGTCAAGCCCTAGATTGCTTGCTGGGCGCGACTCCCATTCTCCTCTCGGTGGGAAATAGTCTTGTGCCTTCACAGATTGAAAGCACAGTAGACAGGCACAAATCATTAATAACTGTTTCATCTTGATCATTTTGATTCGATTTAGCACGAGAAGATATAAGATTCAATAAAGCTTTGATGAATGGAAAAAGAAAAAGGAGGCCATGACACCTCCTTTTAACCTAATCAAAAACATGAAAGATTCATGTTTGTTAATTACACTCTGTTGATGCAAAGCTAACATTAGTGATAATAAAGTAAAACTAGATTGACATTTTAATTATTGAAATAGCCTCCGCTGTATTCGCTTTTTTTATCCGCTCCTACATTTTTATCACTAGATAAGTCGAATTACATCAAGAGCATTCAGAAAGGATTTAATTAGACACAATCATTATCTTGAGTTGTGGAATCAGTTGAGGTCAAATGCTATCTTAAGAATTTTGAATGGGCAATCGGTTATTATCATTTCCCGATTGACAAGCGCACAACTGATCTGCTGAGCAGTGAAGGTCATAAAAGAGTTGTCTGCTGAGTGAATGATAAGGTCAAGATGCATTGTGCTTTGATGCCACTCGGAGAAGGCAGCTTCATCATGGTTAACAAAAAAATCAGAAAGGAACTAGGTATACATGACGGTGATCAAGTATCCTTGCGTTTAGAGAAAGAGACGGCTCCTTTCGGAATGCCCATGCCCGAAACATTTGAAATGGTCTTTAGCCAAGACGAACAAGCCTTTCAGTACTTCAAAGCCTTAACACCAGGCAAACAAAGGAGCCTTATTTATATTGTCAGTAAACTGAAGAATATTGATAAACAGATCAACAAGTCACTCGCCATCGCGGAGCACTTAATTGATGTAAAAGGAAAGCTCGACTATAAACTACTGAATCAGAAAATAAAAGACTTTAACCAAAACAAAGAATATTGATTATTCTTAATTTTATCGTTTAAGCAAAATATTATTCTTTAACAATAATATTTAACAGATTTATATTTCTTTTTAGGTGCAGAATACTTAATTTATATATCCTTTCATTTTTAGATATTCAACTAAACAAGAAGAAGACATATGAATTTCACAGGCGTAAAATCACCAGAAGATCCCAAGACTGTACATAAATACAGACCCGTTACGGATTATATGACACAAGAGCTGATCACGTTTCATCCAGATCAGAGTATTGCCGAAGCAATGGATACTTTTTTAGACAATAAGATTTCAGGAGCACCTGTTGTAGACAGCGATGGCAAGATCGTTGGTATTCTATCTGAAGTAGACTGTCTCAAGATCATGGTGGACGAAGCATATCATAACTTACCCCATGGCAAGATCACGATCTCACAATACATGAGCGATAAGATCTCTTCTGTATCGATCACCGCTGATGTACTCGATGTCGCTTCTAAATTCTTAAACACTCATTTTAGAAGATTTCCAGTAATCGATCAAAATGGAAAGCTATGCGGACAAGTGAGTAGAAGAGACATTCTGAAAGCCACGAGAGACCTCAAAACCTCTACTTGGTAAGGTTTACCAAACGTCAGCCCATTCGGAATGTCTTTGCAATGTTGCTTTTGTAAATGGACACAAAGGAAACATTTTTATTTTTCTCTCTTTAACAAATTCAATCGCATGTTCAACTGGTGCTAAGCCCACTCCTTTTCCCCTAAAATCATCTTCAACTTCTGTATGATCTATAATGATCATGCCTTCACCCGCTTTAGAAAAGGTCATTTCTCCGCCTTTTTTACCGTTTGCTACATAAATAAATGAACCTTTTGACCCTGATTCTGTAAACTGTATCTGATAATCCATACTTTCAGAAACAGAAATCAAAATCATAGTTCAATGAAGTTCCTTTTGTCCTTATTATTCCTGGGTTTTAGTGTCCACCTTCATGCTCAAAAACTCACCTATGATGCCTATCTGCGGGGTAATAAAGTAGGTAAAATGACGGTCGTAAGAGAAGTTAGCGATAATAAAACATCCATTAGTTCTACCACGCATATCGAAGCGCACATGCTTTTCACCATTAAAGTGGACGTATCAAGTGAGTCGGTCTACCAAAATGGTGAATTGATAGAAAGCACAGCCGTTTCCAAACAAAATGGCAACATTCACTCTCAAGTCGAGGTCATCAAAAAGAATAATAACTATGCCGTTAATATCGATGGAGAACTAAAGACATTGAATAAAAACTCCATTGTAGGAGCTGATGTACTTTATTTCGAAGAACCTAAACAGATCAAGGAAACGCTTGCTCTAGCTTCAGGAGAAGAATTAAAGATCGAAAATGAAGGAGAAGGGAATTACTTTTTTATCCATGGTGGCAAAAAGGAGAAACATCAGTATGCCAATGGTATTTTGCAACAAGTAACTATCGAACACAGCCTTTATACCGTGGTTTTGAAGCTTCAGCAATGAATATAACACCTAGCCTTTGAAACAAAATGTACGCTCAAATGGTATTTGACGTATGAAATCTTTGAAATTCACGGTTTACTTTGCTACCATCTTCGTTGTATTCTACACTTTATTGTCTACTACTACGGTCGCCTTTGGTTTTATCTATTTAGCCTTTCTCATTGCACAAGGTCTTCTCATTTATATGGTCTATCGCATCCTTAGGGATAAGTATTCTACCTCAAGAACCTTTAATGATTGGTATGAAGACAAAAATGTGCGCTAAATAAAATAAGCACTGTACTGAAAATCAATAGAATAAAAATTCGGCTAAAAATATTGTCATATTTTTCTCAAAAGCTATTTGCAAATCAAAACTAAGACACTACTTTTGCATCACCTTAAACGGAGCGGTAGTTCAGCTGGTTAAAATGCTTGTCCCGAGTACTCGGGAAGGTCGCAGTTGAAGAGTCAAAAAGTTTAAGTTAATGGAGCGGTAGTTCAGCTGGTTAGAATGCCTGCCTGTCACGCAGGAGGTCGCGGGTTCGAGTCCCGTCCGTTCCGCATAAAGCTTGGTCGTCTGATCAAGCTTTTTTTGTTTAACACACGCGCCAATGCATTACGTCTATATCATTCAAAGTCAACTGGATCAATCCTACTATATCGGTTACTCCGCAGATCCCGAGTCGAGATTGATCAAGCACAACAAAGCAAATAAAGGAT